>JAYTLG010000312.1:0-10052 GCA_043729555.1 Cytophaga sp. | reverse complement strand
CGTGCAAAGGGAAATCCATTATTTTCAGAATAACGAATAATTCGACTTTCAAGAGATGCTAATTCTTTGTAACTAAAATGTGTTTGCGAATAAAACTTTTGCTTATAACCCGACTTAAACAAATATTCGTCTGGCACATTACCACTTTGCAACTGACTCCAATGATGCATAGAGCCTATATATACAAATGCCTCAACATTGTTTTTTTGATAGACAATTGAGTCCATAGCAGCTTCAAGATAAGAGGCTTCATGCAACCGGACAATGTAATATTGGATTTCCTGCAACGTACTTAACGAATCTTTTAATTCATCTTCATATCTCAAGGGTTTATACGCCTCTGGCTCATTGTGATTAAAAATGGTTAACGACCATTCCTGAGCATTTGAATCGATGCTTAAACAAAGAAGTGTACAGAATATGGCTAATAGTTTATACAAATGGCGTATTTTTACGAAAGTTACGAAACTAACCCAATTATTTATACTAACGATGTCGGGCATCTATATTCATATACCTTATTGCCACAAAGCCTGCAATTATTGCGACTTTCATTTTTCTACTGTTTTGCATGATATAGATAAAATGATTGACGCTATTTGCATTGAACTAATGCAAAAGAGCACGTATCTGAATACAAGGGAAATATCTACCATTTACTTTGGGGGAGGCACGCCTTCTATTTTAAATCAAATTCAGCTTGAGAAAATTTTCGATGCGCTGCGCAATACGTATAACGTCCCTGAAGGGATTGAAATTACCTTAGAATCCAATCCCGAAGACATTAGCGCCTCTAAGCTCCAATCATGGTCTACTGCGGGCATTAATCGACTCAGTATCGGAATTCAGAGCTTTCAAGATGCTTCCTTAAAATGGATGAATCGTAACCACAGCGCAGAAGAAGCAATCCAAGCAGTTGAGCGTGCTCAAGCACATGGCATATCAAACATTTCTATTGACTTGATTTACGGACTACCTAATCTAAGTGCCGAAACATGGCGTTCAGAAATAAAAAAGGCTGTAGGCCTCAACATTTCACATATTTCGACCTATTGTTTAACCATTGAGGACAAGACAGTTTTTGGGAATATGTTAAAGAAGGGCAAACTCCCTATAGTTTCAGATGAAGTAGCAGAAGCACACATGCTCATACTAATGGAAGAAATGGAGCTTAATGGCTTCGAACAATATGAAATTTCGAATTTCTGTAAACCCAATTACGAATCGCAACACAATAGTAGCTATTGGAAAGGCACTCCATACATCGGTATTGGACCTGGAGCACACTCATTTGATCAAAAAAGTAGGCAATACAACGTCAGCAATAACGCCTTGTACATCAAGCAAATGTTTAATGCAAATGAGGAAACTCTCGTTACTATTGAAACATTAAGTGCGACAGATCAGTATAACGAGTATATTCTCACGCGTTTACGAACAAAATGGGGCATACAATTATCTGAAATAGAGCGTTTAGCCTCCCACGAGTATAATACGATTCAGCAACAATTCGTGTCACTTACTAATAACAACCTCCTTATTCTTGAAAATCAAACGTATCGGTTGTCAAAAAAGGGCAAATTATTGGCCGATGAGATTACCTTACAGTTAATGCTTTAAAAATGACTTTGAAAACACCTACGTTTTTTTAACTTTGCATCATCGTGCATTTACTTTTATGTTGCCAGAAGAGAAAAAAATATTATTGCTACTACATTTGATAATTTTCAACTACCACGGATTAGATGAAGATGAAAGAAATCTATTGAGTGAATTGGCAACGGACTATAATGCTAGCGAAGAGCTAGAATGGGCATACACCATGCTTGGCACTGATTATTTTACGTCTCACGAAAAAATACATACGTGGTTTAATGACGCTATAAATACAATTGATGCAACTAAAAAACTTTGGTATCTATCAACAGTTTGGGAAGCATCTGTAAAAAAAGGCTTCATTAGTGAAATGGAAGCTACTGCAATGTTAAAGATTGCTCACAATTGGGGCATACAAAAAGATTTGCTGAATCTTATTCGAAAAAAATAAAGCATGCTCAAATTTCTTTTTTTTGCAATACTCAGTGTCTGCCAAATTCCTTTTTTGTCATTTTCTCAGCAATTACCAAGTCGATACGATTCTCTTAGAGGCGCATTAAATGCGGAACGAACGTGTTTTGATGTAACTTACTACGACCTCTCTCTATCCATCGACATTCGCAACCAAAGACTTCAAGGCGTTAACGATGTGTATTTTATTGCACTCGAAAAAACAAATACCATTCAACTCGATTTGTTCAATAACCTCATTATTGACTCCATTTATTTTAACAACCAATACACTTCTTTCAAAAGAGACAGCAATGCTTTTTTCATCACGTTCCCTACACCTTTAGTTGCTGGCAATACATACAAAGTACGTGTGTACTACGAAGGCAATCCAATCATTGCACAGAAACCACCTTGGGATGGCGGATGGGTATTTTCAAAAGATAGTTTAAATCGTCCTTGGGTAGGTGTTGCCTGCGAAGGCATTGGCGCCAGCTTGTGGTGGCCTATGAAAGACCACCTCAGCGACGAGCCGGACAGCATGCGCATGCACTACACTGTGCCGTCTTCGTTAATGGCTGTTGGTAATGGCCTTTTAGAGTCTACAAAAACTGAAAAGGATTTAACGACCTACAATTGGAAAGTAAGCTACCCCATCAACAGCTACAACGTTACTTGTAACATTGCGAATTATGTACACCTGCACGACACGCATGTACAGAGCAACAAAGACACCCTTGCGATTGATTACTATGTACTAGACTACAACGAAGAAAAAGCGACCGCACATTTTAAACAAGTGCACCCGATGCTTACCTGCTATGAAAAATACTTTGGCCCCTATCCATTTTTTAAAGATGGTTATGCAATGGTAGAAACTTCCTATTGGGGAATGGAGCATCAAGGAGCTATTGCATATGGTAATGATTATACCAATAAAATTATAGACTTCGATTATATTATCATACACGAAAGTGCGCATGAATGGTGGGGCAACAACATTAGTGTAAAAGATCATGCAGAAATGTGGATCCACGAATCGTTTACAACCTATGCCGAAAACTTATTGGTTGAATACGTCTACGGATACGACATGTCTATCCGATATTTAAATCTAAACAAACCGTATATTAAAAATACCTCACCAATTGTTGGACCGTTAGATATCAACTATGAAGGATGGGGAGATTCAGATATGTACTACAAAGGCGCTTGGATTTTGCACACCTTCAGAACAGTATTAAACAACGACTCTCTTTGGTTTTCAATATTGAAAGGAATGCAAACGGACTTTGCGTTAAAAACTGTTAGCAGCACAGATATCATTCAATACATCAACAACAAAGCTGGGCGCGATTATACATGGTTCTTTGAACAATATCTATACAAGGCCAAGCCTCCAGTTTTAGAATATCATTACGAAAAAAATAAAAAGAATATACGTGTGTTTTATAAATGGTCAAACACAGCTGTAAATTTTTCAATGGCAATTCCCATGCAAACAAATACAGGTGTCAAAACATACATAACGCCAACAACAGAAGTGCGATACATCGACATCAAAAGTAAAACATTCGACAAAAATGTATTTAATCAAAATTATAATTACTTTTTGTTAGTATACACTAAATCAAAAAAATAAAGTGTGTTTTGTTTGGCTGGATATTATTAAAAGCTAAATGAATTGACAACGAATAATGGATGAGCGTTTCTTCAAATTCAATATAAATTGTTTTTGTTTTTTTTACTTTTTGCATTAACCAAAGCTAAGCTGACTTTATGGAATCTAGATGTGAAATATCCTTGGTCCTTCTTATTGATATTTGAAAGCGGCTTCAATACTTCCTCTTCCATCAATAAATTTGTTGCCAACAGAAATCTATATTCTACATCGGCCTCCGAAAAAAGCATAAAGTGTGCTAGCATAGTTTTTTGTTAAAGTCGGTTATATTGTCTTATACGTTTTCGATAGCCTTGCTGTTAAGCAAAAGTAAGGAATGCTGTACTTTCAAATTTAAATTAATTCAAAAATCTGAATAATACTAGTATTCGAGCAAGAATTACATTTCTAATGCAAGATATTTAGCTGTATGACTTTTTTTGTTATGTATGATTTCCTCCGGTGTTCCACTACATAAGATCACACCACCCTTTTCGCCACCTTCTGGGCCTAAATCAATTACATGGTCAGAGACTTTTATGACATCCAAATTGTGCTCAATGATTAATACCGTATTGCCTTTATCGACCAGTTTATTTAACACGTATAACAAGTGTTGAATATCTTGAAAATGCAGTCCCGTTGTTGGTTCATCCAAAATATACAAGGTATTGCCCGTATCTCTTTTTGATAATTCAGTAGCCAGCTTTACACGCTGCGCCTCGCCACCACTCAATGTTGGCGCATGTTGCCCAAGCGTTATGTAACCCAAGCCTACATCTTTCAAAGTTTCTATTTTACGTAATATACGTGGCTGATTATCAAAAAACTCAACAGCTTGTTCAACTGTCATATTCAACACATCCGCAATCGACTTCCCTTTAAAACGCACTTCCAACGTTTCTCGGTTGTATCTATTTCCTTTACACGTTTCGCAAGGCACATAGACGTCTGGCAAGAAATCCATTTCAATCAATTTCATGCCCGCTCCTTCGCACGTTTCGCAGCGCCCACCTTTTACATTGAATGAAAAACGACCCGCTTTATACCCTCTTATTTTTGCTTCAGGCAACAAGGTGTATAAATTACGAATCTCGCCAAATACTTCCGTATACGTTGCAGGGTTTGAACGTGGTGTTCTACCAATTGGAGACTGGTCTACTTCAATTACTTTGTCGATGTACTCCAATCCTTCGACCGAATCGTAGGCCATTGGATCTCTTCGTGAATTAAAGAAATGTTTGTTCAATATTGGAAACAGTGTATCATGCACCAATGTGGACTTCCCACTACCCGACACGCCTGTTATAGAAACCATCTTGCCTAAGGGAAGATTCAAGGTAACGTTTTTAAGATTATTCCCCTTCGCACCTTTAAGGGTTAACATGTGACCGTTACCGTCTCTTCTTTTTTCTGGAATTGCAATAGAAACCTTTCCTGACAAATAATTAGACGTTATGCCCGGCAACTTTAAAAAATCAATCGGTGCTCCTTGTGCTACAACATTGCCACCATGGCGTCCAGCACCTGGACCAATGTCTACAATATAATCCGACGCCAGCATCATATCTTTATCGTGCTCTACAACCAAAACAGTATTGCCGATGTCGCGTAGGTTTTTTAGTGCATCAATAAGTTTCACATTGTCCCGCTGATGTAGGCCAATGCTGGGCTCATCTAAGATATACAACACACCAACGAGTTGCGTGCCAATCTGTGTTGCTAGACGAATACGTTGCGCCTCGCCACCAGAAAGCGTTCGAAGCGTTCTATCTAAGGTTAAATAATCCAAACCTACGTCTAATAAGAAGCCCAAACGCTTTCTTATTTCTTTCAATACTTCAGCAGCAATTTGTAATTGTCGCTTATCTAATCTGCCTTCCAAGCCTTCCATCCATACAGCCAAGGCTGCAATGTTCATCGAAGCCAGTTCGTAAATATTTTTATGGTCTATTTTGAAATGCAAGGATTCTTTTTTCAATCGTGCGCCATTACATTCCGGACACGTTGTAATGGTTACATAATCGTTCAGCCACTTTTGTGTTTTATCAGAACCTTCTTCTTGTTGGGATTTCAAAAAATTCAATACCCCATCAAATTTAAAATCTACTTCCGTAGAAGCGTCTTCCGTATCGGTACCATACAACAATATATGTAATGCCTCTGGAGAGATTGATTTAATAGGCATTGTAAGGCTCGCTTTGTATTTTTTCAGAATCGTTTCCAATTGTCTGAAAATCCAAATGTCTCTGTATTCGCCTAAAGGTAAAATAGCGCCGCGACTAATACTCAAAGATTTATCAGGCACTATGGTATCTTCAGTTATCTCTTCAATAACCCCCAAACCCTTGCAGCATGGGCAAGAGCCGAATGGTGAATTAAATGAAAATATATTTGGAGCTGGTTCGTCGTATGCAATACCAGATTCGGGATCCATTAAAAACTTAGAAAAGAATTGTGCTTCGCCATCGCCTTTTTTATCGTGCGGCAGCAACATCATAATTCCTTTCCCTTGGTCAAGCGAAGCCTTCACCGATTGCGCTACACGATATCTATCTGCAGGATCAACCTCTATGCGATCAATAACAATTTCAATGTTGTGGATTTTATATCGATCCACTTGCAACTTCGCAGTTATCTCTACGATTTCCCCATCAATACGCACTTTGGTGTAACCCATTTTTCGTATTTGTTGAAACAGCTCTCGGTAATGCCCCTTACGACCTTTGATGACAGGTGCTAGCAAGGTTATTTTTTTCAAAGAAAAATTCTGAAAGATGTGGTCAATGATTTGATCTTCAGATTGACGAATCATTTTTTTACCTGTAACGTACGAAAACGCTTCGCCCGCACGTGCATATAACAATCGCAAAAAATCATAAATCTCCGTAACAGTACCCACGGTAGAGCGCGGATTTTTAGATGTCGTTTTTTGTTCAATCGAAATAACCGGACTCAAACCATTAATCTTATCGACATCTGGGCGTTCCATGTTGCCAATGAACGAGCGTGCATAGGCAGAAAAACTTTCCATGTACCTGCGTTGCCCCTCTGCATAAATTGTATCAAAGGCCAAAGACGACTTGCCGCTGCCACTAATACCTGTTATTACAACAAGCTTATTGCGCGGGATAACTAAATCGATGTTTTTTAAGTTGTGTTCTCTAGCCCCAAAAACTTCAATTGTTTCGTGGCCTGTTGTGTCAACTTTAGGAGGAGTATTGGTATTGTTTTTCAATTGGAGCTGAAATCTATATGCAACATGTAAATTGCACAGAGCATTTGTTAAAAGCAAAAATCGTTTACTTTTTTAAGCCACTGGAATGGAATCTTTCTTCGCAAGCACTTTTAGATGTGGCAATTCAATCTTATAAATTGTACCCGCGTCTTTTATTGTAAGTGAATTTTTCAACAGCCAAGGATTGTACAATTTTAATACATATAAATTGGTGCCGTTGTTTCTTGCAAATACATCCAAATTGTCAATCGTTGCTGTAACAATGATTGCACGCACTGGCTCGCGTTTCCAATTATATAATTTCAAGCCATATTTAGACGGGTGCTCCACCAAGTCTTTTGCGGCAAGCAACTTGTATAAATACTTAGCTGTCTCCGAATTTAAATCAAGATCGTAATAACTGGTTTTGTTTTGTGCAGCCAATGCTTTTTGTATGCCTCCAATACCTCTGTTGTATGCAGCAGCCGTTATGGTCCAACTATCAAACTCTTTGTGTGCTTGCTTGATAAATCTGCACGCTGCATGTGTTGCTTTAATCGGATCGAGACGTTCATCAACCTCTTCATTCACTTCCAAACCCAAATCAATAGCGGTGCCTGCTTTCAATTGCCAAAAACCAACAGCCTCTCTCGACGATACCACATTTTTGAAATTACTTTCAACCATTGCAATGTATTTAAAGTCCGTTGGGATTTTATACTGAATCAAAATCTTCTCTATAACAGGCAGCCAAATCATCGCATCTTTTAGTAGAAGCGTAGTGCTTTTATTTTTCTGTGTATTGTTTTTCAACTCCAGATAAAAAGCCTTATATGCCCCTTCGTCATTGAAGTGTACCGTTTCATTCGCAAAAACATTATTTAACGGGATTTTTTCATTAAATGCCTGATGGCGGTATTCTTTATGCAATAAAAAAAATTGGTCCTTTTGAATAATTGTAAACAATACAAAAAGCACCAATAGCGTAACCATCGAAAAAAAGACAATTCGAATACGCTTTTTTACGACATGTTTATTGGACTCATTATTTAATATACGCATGATATAGGATCGCTATTTTCAAACTTCTATTAATACGAATATAATCCTATTGAGGTTCATTTTGGAGCAGATGCATTAAAGCTTTGTTTATTGCATCAAATTTAAACACAAAGCCCTGATGTTGAACCTTTAGAGCACTTACAGCAATTCCTTCAATAACAGAAAAAGACTTTTTTGTACCCAAAACTATTTTTAAGGCGATGGCCGGCACATTGGGCATAAACATCGGTTTTTGTAGGGCACGAGCCGATTGAACCGTAAATTCTTTATTCGTCACCGGGTTTGGTGCTACGGCATTATAAACGCCATTCATGGTATCGTCTTCAAGTGCGTGCACAAACATGTTGCACAAGTCTTCTATATGAATCCAAGATATTATTTGTGCACCCGAAGCCAAAGGAGAACCTATGCACGCACGAATAGGCGCCAATATTGAAGGCAATGCACCGCCTTCATTTGCCAATACTATCCCTATCCTAAATTTTACTGTACGAAGATGTATGTTGTTGAACGCTTCGGTGGCCAACTCCCAATCGTTTGATAACCTTGCTAAAAAATCAGTACCGACAGGCGCATCTTCAGCCAACAAAATTGTATTGAGCGAGTTTCCATAGATGCCAATTGCACTAGCGCAAACACAGGTCTTTATATTGGGATATTTTGCAACTTCACGTACAAGTAATTCCGTAGCTTTAATGCGACTGTCGCACAGTTCTTTTTTATATGCCTTAGTCCAACGTTTTTCAAAAACACCTGCACCGGCCAAATGCACCAAATGTGTTACACCAGTAAATGCATTGCTGTCAATAAAATCTTTTTTATAGTCCCACGCATAACCAACAATGCCTGCTTTTACACCTGCATTTCGGCTCAACCAAACAACTTCAATACCCTTGCTAATAAGCATTTGCGTTAGCTTAGAGCCAACCAATCCACTACCGCCCGTAATCAATACTTTCATGCCTAAAATGCGTTTAAACTTTCAATTGTTAAATAAAAATAGTAGCTTATTCAAGCGATTATATACAAAAGCACAACAAAAAGGTGTTGTAATAAGTTTAAGTTAATTAAAATCAATCTAAAAAGCATGAAATTGTTTCTAACACTCGTTTTTTCGCAGTTATTACTCATAACGACAGCACAAACTAAAAAAATTATCGATGTTACCCCTGGTCAAGCCGAAGTACAACAAGTAAACCGCCAAGGTATGCAAGTAGCTATTGAACTTGACGAAAAATTTGTCACAAAAAACTGGCTGCAACAATTAAAAGAATACGGAAAAGTTGAGTCTGAAAAAGGAGGATATGTAATTCATGGAGCAAACATTCCAAGCGTATCCACTGCATGCACCGTATATTCAACCATAAAGACAACATCAAAAGGAGTTGTTGTTTTTTGGGCCATCGATTTAGGGGCGCATTATATCACCGAAGGGCACACACACTACCACTATGCAAAAACAAAACTGCACGATTTTGCAGCGAGTGCTTACGTTGCAGATATCAACGTGCAAATTGCAACAGCAGAAAACGCATTGGCTTCGAGTGTTAAAAATCAAGATAAGCTCGTCAAAGAACGTGAATCTTTAAAAAATGATTCAGAAAAAAACGTAAAAGAAAAAGCGAAACTCAATGAAAATATCGCTAATAATGAAGTAGAACTAAAATCCCTTGCGGCTTCTGAAGCACAAATTGAAAATAGAATGAAAGAAGTGAAAGCTTCTGAAAATAACGAAGAGCAACAAAAACTATTAAAAGAAAGCTTATCAATCACCAATAACATTGAAAAGAACAAACAACAAACAGTTTCATACAAAGATAAGTTAGTAGAAAACGAGACAGAGCGTTTAAAGCTTATAGAAGATACCAAGACAAACGCCACAAACATTACAGCAGCAAACGAAGAAGTTGCTAAAATGACAAAAGCCGTAGAGGTTGTAAAAGATAAATTGAAAATGTATCAGTAATGCAATCGAGTAGACGGCCTCACCACTTAAGATAAGTGATGAGGTGCGCCTCTCACACCACTGTACGTACGGATCACGTATACAGCGGTTCATTAAACATA
>JAYTLG010000311.1:0-8877 GCA_043729555.1 Cytophaga sp. | reverse complement strand
TGGATGCGTTGCACAGGCTTGGGGTGTTGCGGAAGTATTGAGAGTAATTGAAGAATATAATCTGTAACAGATAAATTCCAAATAAAACGAGTATGCAATTCAAACGATAGAGTCCCGTTTATTTATTTAGCGGGACTCTTTTGTTTAAGTAGGGAAAGGGAATATGCCATATCCGTGCATTTTACCGATGCCTTCGTTAGCAGCAAAGGCGTCGATGTAGCTACATCAACACAACGATTTTGACAATTTCCAACCAAATAAAACGACATTAAATAATAAATGGCAATTTTACACAACCGCACTTTCTAACATTATTTCATTGTTTACTCAAAAAAATAAATCCGAAAAATTACTTTTCATAGGCATCGTATTTAGTATGTTTATGTGGGGCTTGAGCTGGCCATCAGGCAAAGTTGCAGCAGGTTATGGCATGCCAGTTAACATTGTTTTGATTCGTTATATTATTGTATTTCTTAGCTTTCTTCCAATTTTCATTTTCATGAAAGGCCCAATTACAATTAGCAAAAAAGGTATTCCTTCATTGCTAATTGCTGGCTTGCTATTATCGCTATATACCTATTTGTTTTTTAATGGTTTGAGAAATGGGCTAGCCGGTGCAGGTGGTGTATTGGTGACAACCATGAACCCAATTATGGCTTATGGAATTGGCTTGTTAATTACTAGAAAAAGTCCTTCACAAAATGAATCCGTAGGATTAATGCTTGGCTTGTTGGCTGGTGCATCTTTATTGAAAATTTGGGGAAATTTAGATGAGCTCTTTGAATCTGGCAATTTATATTTTTTGCTAGCAGCTTTTGTATGGGCTGTAATGAGTAGAATTACATCAAAAGCCTCAAACTATGGCTCTTCTATGACCTTTAGCTTGTGGATGTATTTGGCTACCATACTCATCATGTTACCCCTTGTTGATTATACATCTTTGCAAGAAACATTGTCGAGTGCGGATCGTTACTTCTGGTGGAACATCGTTTTCAGTGCGACCTTTGCAACATCACTTGCAACAACCTATTACTTTTATGCAACAACAACGTTAGGGCCTGAAAAAGCTAGTAGTTTTATTTTCTTGGTGCCAGTTTCAGCAGCATTTTCATCTTGGTTCTTCCTAGGCGAAGCATTGCTACCGCACACCATTATTGGTGGCATATTGGGTATTGCAGCGGTGTATATGATTAATAAGAAAAAGTAATTGCCTGAATCCGTTCGCCGTGGCGAATTCAAGATTAAAGGACAAAAAGAGCTTGCAAAACACTAGTTAGATACTTCTCGGATTCTAGTGCTCGGATTTTTTAAAATTCATTGAATGAAATTACTCTCCAAATCGCTTCAGTCGACCTTTTGTCAATTTCAATTCATCTTGTAAGTCAGATACTTTTTGAAGTAAGTTAAACACAATGTCTATCCCTTCAATATTCACATCTAATTCGTGATGCAATCGAATCATTTTTTCAATATTGCGAATTTGATCTTGATGCACATAATACTTTTCTTCAATGACATTTATCTGAACCAAACCAATTTCTCTGAGTTCGTTCACAAATGAAACCTCAATATCATAATGCGTACAAATTTCCTGCAAGGGAATAAAGTCTTCTATGTTCATGCATTTCTTAAGTTAGAAAGTTCAGCAAACAATTCTTTTTCTTTATCTGTAAGATTCGTTGGTAGCAATACGTTATAGGTGATGTATAAATCACCAAACGCGCCTTCGTTTTTATAAACAGGAAGTCCCTTGCCTTTTAATTTTACTTTTGTGCCGGGTTGTGTTTCCGGCGCTACTTTTAATTTCGCTTTCCCATCAAAGGTATCTACAATTAATTCGCCACCTAAAAGTGCTTTATATAAATCCAGTTCTACCGTGCTGTGCAAGTCGTTGTTGTCTATTTGAAACTTCGTATTGTTTGTTACGTTGATTTGAATCTGCAAATCGCCTTTGGGTCCGCCATTTAAACCATCGCCGCCGTAGCCGGCAATCTTAATGACTTGTTCGTCTTTAATACCTGCAGGGATTGTGATGCGAATATTTCTTCCATTCACATTTAATTCTCTCTTGTGTGTTTCAAATACTTCCTTGAGATCTAAATTCAGTTCGGCAAATAAGTCTGCGCCTTTGTATTTTACACCACCTCTAGAGCCGCCGCCAAACATCGACCCAAAAAAATCTGAAAAATCATTTCCATATGCATTGCCACTTGATTGGCCTTGACCCGACGAACGTTGTTGACCTTGCTGATTTGCGTAAGCATTTCCTTGCTTCCAGTTTTCGCCGTAAGCATCGTATTTCTTGCGATTCTCCGCATTACTCAATACTTCATTCGCTTCGTTTATTTCTTTAAACTTTTGTTCTGCTGCCTTGTCATTCGGATTTACATCCGGATGATATTTACGCGCAAGTTTTCGATATGCTTTTTTGATGTCTGCTTCTGTAGCCTTTTTTTCAATACCCAGAATTTTATAATAATCCATAAAAGAAATTCGATAATGTATATTTCTTTAAGTTCAGTATTTTGACGTATTAAATCAAGTAAAAATGTGATTAGCTGCTGAAATAAAAAATGATGCAGCTATACTTAGATAACTTCAGCATTTGAGTTTTTAAGAAATAATATTTTTTAAAAACTCAAATGGAATTGCATTGCCAACATGTTTTTTCTATCTGTACGCACTAATTGCGTTTCGCCAGCTTGATAAGCAAACAAACCTCTGTTTTGGTAGCCCAATGTCACCTTCGGACCAAAGACGCCGGTAAGGTAATAGTTCACGCTTCAAACATAACAATTGGTGTTTTCAAGGCTTTCAAAGCAGCAATTTGTGTTGTACCATAAAACTGCGCTTTTCCTTTTTTATTTTCGTCTTTATTCTTGTTCATTAAGTAGCCCACTTGTCCATAAAATATTCCCCATACTGATCATAATCACAATGATTATACGCGCCGTAAAGTGTACTGGCTGAACCCTTATCACCTACTGGAGAATCATAAAAGATGTCTGTGCCCAATACATTGATTGCACTATAAACTGTATCTGAAATAGCGCTTCCACATAGCATTTGTTTGATGCATCATCCCTGCACTGATATTAAATACTTTTTTAGTGCCTAAATACGTGCCCTTATCATATGGTTCCGTGTTTGATTCTTTTTCCATGAATTGGTAGGTAAGTATGCCCACCATCCCGGAGCGGGTATTTTAGTTGAAATCGATGCGGAAAAATCGTTTAATATACTTGTTGCATGTTTATATGGACTCACGATAATAGCACGATAAGCAAAACTTCCGAATTCAACTTTTGCATAGAAACTCAAACTTCTATTGCCAAACGTTGAGTTGATGTTGTTTTGCAGATAAATAGGCGCATCCAAAAACAATTGTGAGGAACAACTCTGGGCAGAGTAACGTGTAGTTCCTGCGCCTCATCCCGATAGACCACCTCCAAGCTTAAATGCTTTCTTGAAATGATATTCGCCCACGCATCCATTATAGACATAGGTGCTCGAACAAGATATGTATTCATAAAATTAAGGTTATTCGTTCCTAATTGAAATTGTAGTAATTGTAAAATTACATTCAAGATTCAATAAGAATGCTATCATAATGTTATCTTAATTTTAATCACCTTAAAAATATTCATGCATAACTGAATATCTGACAGATAAATATCAAATACATACTAAAATAAAATTAATGCGATTGAATTTGTGTTCCGGATTACTTATAAGATACCTGTATGTAAAAAATGTTTGTTTAAATTTTTTGGATTAAACTATTTCTTAATTAGTTTCAAAACGATTGCTATACAATTCGCCAGGCACTATTTGCAACCTACTAGAAGCTTCGCATGTGAAAGGATTACATGCTTCTGGTTTAACTAAGACTAGAAATTCTGTCGAATGTGTCGATTTGAAATATAAAAAGGAGGCAAAATTAAAAAAACATGCATTTCATGTTTGCATATAAAAATAAAATTACTGTTTTATTATCCTGAACAAAACAGCGATTACTGCAATAACAAGTAAAACATGAATAATACCTCCTGAATGAAAGCCCAAAACGCCTACAAGCCAAGCAATAATTAAAATAACTGCAATTAGATAAAGTAAATTTCCCATGATGGTACATTTAAATGGTAAAAGATAAAATTTAAAAAAATTTATTAATTCTTTGATAAATGTATATTTTATTGAGACGAAGGTCTGCAAAATAAATCACTATTACAGTTTCTCTCACTTCTTGAAAATTAAATTGTATTTTGCTTCAGCAGTTCTGTTGAACTTTTAACACCCCCATGTTATCAACCGATAAGCGATTTAAGGGTATCGAAAAGTTCAAACTAAATGTCTTTCATTAATCCATCTGATGTATTAACGTTTCCAACATATATGTGGCCCTTGCTTTATTAATTTGTTCTTGCAAGGCACTACCGTTCCTTGAAGCGATTACTGCATACTTTTGTTCATGCATAACAATATCAGCATTGCTTTCGTAAAACGCTTTCTTTGTATCAACATGATTGCTCTGATTGGGCCTCACTTCTATTTTTAAATTCATACCCACTGTAAGCATGTATCCCATTAAAAACACAAGTACAGATAGTCTTAATATTGAATGTGCAGTTTTCATAGTTGTACGTTTTAGATGAATACGACAAACTGTATTTTTACATACTTTAGAAATACTTTACGTATTACTTCATTATGTTCGAATAATACGAAGTTGGCAATTTTAAAGAAATATTCTTTTATAACGAAATGAAAGTATGTTATAGTTATTCCACATGAATTAAAAACAGCAGGCACGGTCTAATAGATTGCGAGTTGAGTGCAACTAGCAAAAAAATGTCTAATTTTCTTATTTGATATAAATGAGGTAGATATTTTCACAGCATGAACTTATAGGTCACAAACGGAAATTGGCGAAGTTTCGGAAGTTTCATACAATGGTTTGATGGAAGACTTTACAGTATTTGCCATTGTTAAAACTGAAAAAATTAATACTGTCAAGGAAACTGAAATAACCATCACGTTTATATTTATTTAGTTCAGGAATATTTAAAAAGATAAAAATTGAACTGAATCAATTTTTATGTTGAATATTATAATCAATTGGATTTTCCGACTCTTCCTTTTTAAATTTATTAATTACAAATTGTAGAATATCTTCGCCAAAAGATTTTATAACTTCCGACTTTTTTGATGCAACATTTGTGACACCCATTTGAAGTAAGGTGCCGAGGATGTTGGTGATTGGATTATGCGATCCAGCTACAAATAATTTTTTTGAAACATAGCCTGATGCCAAACCAATGATGCTGCCAACAATATCATTTTTAATATTGGGAGATGATGTTATTTGATGGAACGTATTTTTTATGATGTTAGCTGGCTTGATACTTTCATACACATCATGCATTTGCTCCTTCAAAAGTTGAAATTCTAATTTCTGTTTCTTTTCGAGCAAGCTAATTGTCTCTGTTAAATAATCTTGCTTATTTTTCATCCCGGTATTTTTTAAGCAATTCTGTAATAACTGCGTTTCTTATTGGTATACCGATCCATATTGTTCGAAATATATAAATTAGCAAGCCAATAAATACATATAGACATGCCACAGAAAAAAAACCATAATATACTTTCCCTAATAACTCGCCAATCCACAAGGAAAGGCCTACGGTAAATGTGGAAATAAACAATACAACGACCAATAACAGAACCAACTTAATCGCTAGCCATGAAAAAATATTCGCTAACTTATCAACTGCATTAAGTTTGAAAAGCGTTAATGTTGTTTTGCCATATTCTTCCACTCGCTGAACAAGTAATTCTATAGGCGTTGTATTGTTTTCCATAATGGTTATTCTTTAGATGTATACTCGGTTTGCCTAAACTTCAGATACGGCAGTCTTTACTTCGTTTTTTGCTTCATTGAATTTAGACTTTCCCTTTGCAAATAAACCTTCAGCATCACTCATCTTGTCAGCGTACTTATCTTTTAACCCGCAAAGAATACCTTCAAATTGATCTTTAAAATCATCTAAATAATCTTCTCCTTTTGAAAGCAATTTTTTTCTGGTATCAGAACCTTTTTCTGGTGCTAATAATGTTCCAACTAATGCGCCAACAGCAATGCCAGCTAATACGCCTAATAATACTTTTCCTGAATTCATAATTGTAGTTGTTTAAATTGTTAATAGAATAAATAATTTTTTTGATTTATCTCGTTAGACAATTTTGTCGCCACGAATAACCTTAAGAAGCACTGCAATAACTGCAATAACAAGTAATATGTGTATGATTCCACCAACTGAATAAGCGAAGAAACCAATTGCCCAAAAGATGATTAGCACTACGGCGATGATGTAAAGTAAATTTCCCATTATTATTTTTGTTTAGTTAGTTAATAAGCAAGTAGTAAATTTTTTAATTTTACAATAATGAAAATGCGACGTACAAAGAGGCTACACCATTTACTGCATCTGGAAATCTGTAGTTGTAACCAGCAAAACTTTTATCTTTGCCAACTTTGGTAAATCCATAATTGTAACGTGCTCCGAATCCAACGCGGCCTACATCAAGCCCAAGGCCTATTGCTAAACCAGCGTCAAATTTGTTGTAATCATCCGTATCTATATTATCTTCAAAGTCAAACAAATTAATATTTGAATCGTTTTTAGCCGTGCCTCCAACTAAATAAGAAAAATACGGACCTACATGTATGTTAAAATTATCTGTAATATTTATTACCCCTAAAATAGGGAGCTCTAAATAGTTCAAATTAAAATTAGCAGTACCATCTACGAATGTGCTGTTATAAGTCATCTTTGCTCCCTTTGTTGTATAATACAATTCAGGCTGTATAGCAAACATTCGAGAGACAGGAAGTTTTGCAAAAAGCCCCAATTGATAACCAACTTCCATATCCGAATCAACATCGCCGTTATCGGTATATAAGTTTGAGAAGTTAAGCCCACCTTTTATGCCGAATCGAGCTTGCAAATCTTCTCCCGTTACTTGCGCATTCGTTACCTGTGCTAATAAACATGCAGATAAAAGTACAATTGATGTTATAATCTTTTTCATATCTTAATGTGGTTTTCTAATTTATTATTTTAAGTTAAAAGCTCTATACATATTTACATTTTAGAGCACTTATCTTGTACTGCAATTGCTTGGTCCAAATGCTCTCTTAAAGATGGGAGCATATTTGTTGCCCATGTTTTAATATCCTCATCGCTTGAGTCTGTCGATTGTTTTTCAAACAAACTAATTGCATCTTTATGTCCAGATACCATTTTGTCTGCATAGTCTTTATTAAAATCCTTTTCAGATTTCGCTTCTAATTTATCATACATTGCTTTATCATTTGCAGACATTACAGTAGGAATAGAAATTGATTTTTTAGCAGCCAATACGGTTAAGTCTGCAAGAGATTTCGTATGCGCCATCTCCATCATTTTGCCAAGCTCCTTGATATCTTTGTTAGCGCTCTTTGTCTGAGCTAATTTACCAAGGCTGATTTCTTCTAAATTAATTTCTGCTGCCTTAAGCAAAAATGCTGCATTTTTTTCGTCAGCGCTCTCGTTAAATTTTCCGTCATTTTGATCTTCTGCTATATCCGGAGTCACTTGAACACTTGTATGATCGGAAGATTTTTTGTCAGCATCTTTATGTTCACATGATGCAGCCCCGAAAATTACGGATGAAGCAAAAATTACTTGAAGTGCTGTTGTTTTGATTTTTGATGATTTCATTGCTGTAAAAGTTTAGTTATGGTTTTGTTTTTATTACATAACAAAGGTGCACAACAAGCAAGTAGCTTTTATTACACAATGTGGAAATTATGTTACATCATTTCCACATATTAAAAAAAATTGAGTTGAATAGAATTAACAGCCCAACAGTCGAATTGATTTTTATCGATCAAAAGAAAAAAGTTTCGCATTTTTATTTTTCTTACCTAAAAGCATGTCGCAGATAAGTGCTGCACCAATCACACTAAACGTAATTCCATTGCCACCAAACCCCAATGAATAATAGGTGTGCGGAGTTTTTGCATATTTTCCGATATATGGAAGCGCATCTTTTGTAGATCCAAATGTGCCCGCCCACGAAAATTCATTTTTAAAATTTATATGCGGAAATAATTTTAAAAAATCCGATTTTAATAAATTCGATTTATGTTTAATACGCTCGTCGCGCATCTTTGGATTGTAAAAATCTTCATCTCTACCTCCAATAATAATTCTATTATCATTTGTAAGACGCACATATAAGTACGGGTCTGCGGTATTCCATAACAAATATTTTTCCTTCCAATTTAATTCTGATGTATGAAATTGTTCAGAAGCAATAGCGTATGTAGAATGTAAGGTTACAATTTTTTTATTTATAAATTCTGTTATCTCATACCCCGAAGCATTTACAATCTTCTTGGCATGGATATTACAGCCTTCATTGGTTATAGCTGTAATTCCGCGTTGTTTATATTCTATGGAAGAAATAGCTGTGCGGTCAAAAACTTTCAATCCGTTTTGAATACTATCTTGAAGCAATGCATGGGTAAATAAATAGGCATCCATTACCGCACCTTGCGAAGATAGTATTGCGTTTGGTGCTGAAAAACCACACGTATTTTTCAACGTTTCATTTTCTAAAAGTTCAACATCGAAGCCTGCCTTCTTTCTATATAAAAATTCCGCCTCAATTTTTTTAGCATCCTTTTTATAAGCTGAAAAGTAAACGCTCTTCTGTTTTTCAAAAGAATTATATTTTATTTTTTTAGCAATGTCCTCAAGCGTATTAATAGATTCATAACATAGTTCATACGCTTTTGTTGCAGCAGTATCTCCAATTTGTTGAGCCAAT
>JAYTLG010000310.1:0-9141 GCA_043729555.1 Cytophaga sp. | reverse complement strand
AATTGAATTCCATTTCAATACCAGATAAATTCACTTTCTTCTTTTGATTGATATTTGTAATACTGCGGTTGGGGTCTACAAATCGAATGTAGCTTTCATGTTCTGCACCTGCGTATGTGTCAAGCGGGATGAATATTTTAGTACCTTCTTGAGAGGTCGCGTTTGCTATGATTTTAATTTTGTTTAAGGCACCAATAATTTCCCACTGTCCTGTTACGTATGCTTCGCCATAAAACACATCACCTTCCGACTCAGTAAGATTTAATACTTGAAAACCCTGACCATTTTGAATGGGTATGCTGCCTTTAAAATCTAATACAAAGTTTTTAAAATGGTTGTGATTTAAACCACCAGTGATATTGCAGATGCGTTCATTTACATCTTTCAAGCGTACGCGATCAAAAGAAATTCGATCGTTTTTTAATTCAATTTTATCCGAAAAATGATACGACGCACCTGTAAACCCAACCTTAAACTTACCATCTTCAACTTTTATTTCACCTTTTACAATCGGTTCTGCAAGCCTTCCTTTAATGGAGAGTTTTCCGGTAGCCAAGCCACTAATCGAATTGAATACACCATCCATTAATGCATTTAAGGGTGAAATGTCGGATTGAAAAAAAGAAGCCGTTAAATCCATCTTTTCTTCTTCTTTATTATTCTCTGGGGTGTAGCTGCCAGCTAGATTAAATACATTTAAGCTCTTACGTAAAATATTTACATCTAAGTGCATTTGTTTTTCAATAGAATTCCATGTAGTTGATCCTGCTAAATCACCAATATATAAGGTGTCGACGTTGAAATTATCAACAGTGATTTTACTGTCTACATTTGATTTACCTAAGTTGAGGTTTCCGTTTATGGTGCCTTGAAGTTTGACCGTAGTAAAGAGGTGTGAAAAATCGCTCAAAGTAATATTATCCATGAGAATACTACCTTCCGTTGATTTATTTTCTTTTTTACCAATGATGGTTAAGCGTTGATCTTTATTGTATAGAGATATGCTATCAAAAATAATGGCAGATTTACTAAAGTAAATTTTCTTATTGTCTTCGAATATCCATTTTTTATCTTTTATACTTAAAGTAGAGTTGTTGAAGGTGACGATATTGTATGGTTCAAATAAATCAATTGTGCCAGATATCTTGGTGTTGTTGTTCGTTTTTTTCTGTTTTGCGGCTAAGTAAAAAGTTGCTTGTTCGCCCACCAAAATAGATTCGAACAGTAGGTTTTCGGTATCGATAAATCCTTCATTTGATTGGTTTTCGGAAGTAAACGAAATGTTACCCAGCACATCTGACGTGTCACTTTTTTGCGAGCAAAATAAATTGATTTTGTTTTTTCTAAATTCATACCCTTTGTAGTAAAGCGTATCGATATATGCTCTTGATTTTAAAATTTTTGTTTTTCCTGAAGTGAATTTTCCTTTTATTTCAGACTCTCCAGATATATATAAGCCTGGTGTATATATATTCAGGAAGCTATTGATGTTGTGTAAGTGAATGTCGTAACTGACATGGTAAGGTATATCCAGATCTCTGTGTTTGAATTTGTAATAATTCAAAACGTCTAAACTGTCCCCTGTAAGACTATTGGTGACTTCTTGTACAAATTCTGTAAAGTCATGCGCAATGCTAGTAGGTTTGAAGTCACCTTGAATGGATGCACTGATAATATCCGAAGCAATTTCAATGTTGCGTAATGTGTCATTTTTAATATCAGATATTAAATGTAGGGTGTCAATGAAAATTTCTTTATTGCCGTCGTAAAGTAAGTATGAGTTGGTTAAATAGCCATTACCATAGGCATCGTCAATTTCAGTCCCCTTAAAGTCTAGTGTTAAGTTTGTTTTAATGAGTAGGTCTTTATTGAATGCATTGAGGTTTAAGTTTTTCAATTGCGCTTTCGTACAATTAACTTTTACTTGTAGGATTTTTTCAATATTTCGATAATCCAATAAACCATCAACGTGCATGACTAAATTTGAATCAGCAATGTCTAAGTGGCCTTTAAATAAAGATTTTTGAAGCTCAGCGTCGGTATGAATATTTTGGTACGTGTACTTATTAAACTGTATCGAATGTATTGTAGCAACTAAATTCATTTTTAATTTTTCAATATTAAACCCTACGCCTTCAACACTACCATCCATGGTTATAGTACCAAATTGGTCGTTTTGAATGAGCTTCCCTAGATTTAATTGTTTGGTAATTAATTTCCCCGAATAGTAACTATCGTCCTTTAAATTTTCTTTTAATCTAAAAGCCATGTCCGCCTTTATAAAACCAACGGCAGAGGTGAGGGTTGTATTGGTAACAAAGTTTTTAGGAAAGCCATTAAAATCGATTGAACCTTTGAAATGATCTGCAATTTGTAATGTTTTATTTATATCCCCATTGAAAAAATGTGCAAGTTCGGTATGGTGAATGAATAGATCTTTAAAATCTGCATCGATGTAGGTTTTATTAAAATCAGGAAGTCCATCCATGTGTATTGAACCACGTATGTGGCTTTGTCCGGAATACAATTGAAGCTGATTGATATTGAATTTACTAACCTTGCCAGATACTTTGCAACTGATGGCAACACGGTATGGATATTCTTTTAACGCAGGCGCAAAATGTGCAATGTCTCTTAAATCTACAAACGAACTATCGAGGCTACCTGTAATGTAGGTCTTGTTATTAAAATCAGCCATGTCGGTGATGGTACCATAACTGAATTTTAAATAATCTCTCAAAAATGTATTCCCAATATTGGCATACATGTTTTCTAACTGCATGTAGTGTTGGCATAAGGTATATACGCCCGCAAGTTTGTGCACGCGCATGTGTGTATGACTTTCAATAGTTGTTAAGTCTTTGATGTCAATGCGGAAGGTATCTGCAAACACATATAAATTATTGGTGAAGGCATAAATGCTATCAAACGCAAAGTGGTTGTGATCAAAACCCGTGATGCCATCTTTGTTAAAATCGTCAAATGCAAAACGCATATTCACAAGTTTGATATCCTTTAACATGAATGGTGCAACCATCGCGGTTGTATCACCAGGTCCCAATAGAATGCTTAAGGAGTTGATAAACTCATTGATGTTTAAAACAGGCGCACCTTTGTGATTGATCACATGTACATTGCCATCTTTTAAAACAATATCTTCTAGTTCAAATTTAAGGGTGCGTGCCAAGGTGAAAACTTCGTAATCGACATGTACTTCACCCAAGTGAATCATGCGAACGTTTTCATAATCGTACAAAGCGATGCCACTGAGTATGGCATGGTCAAACCAATCAACTTGTACGCGTTCAATTTCAACTTTATAATTTAGATATTTGCTTAAGTAATCGCTTGTGAGCTCCGCTGCCTTTTCTTGTACATAAATAGTTTTAAAGCCTATAACGATGGTTGTGAGCAGTATGAGTAAAAAAAGCACGGTATAAGCGACGGTTTTTGCAACCGTCCTTATGAAAATTCTGCTAAAATTCTTTACTTGAGTATTCAATCTATGTCAGTTACACTATTAGCCATCGAATCTTCCTGTGATGAAACAGCTGCTGCTGTCATTCAGGATGGGAATATACTATCTAATATCGTTGCTTCACAGCAAATTCACGAAAAATACGGTGGTATTGTCCCAGAATTAGCCTCTCGAGCACATCAACAACACATTATTCCGGTTGTTTCGCAAGCACTTCTTGAAGCAAATATACAAAAAACTGAGCTGAATGCAGTAGCATGTACTTCAGGACCAGGTTTATTAGGTGCATTACTAATTGGTGTTTCGTTTACAAAAGCTTTTGCATCGGCCTTAAACGTGCCGGTTATAAAAGTGAATCACATGAAGGCCCACATCTTGGCGCATTTTATCGATGATCCCAAACCGGAGTTTCCCTTCATTTGTTTAACCGTAAGTGGCGGACATACGCAACTGGTATTGGTTAAAAGTCATTTGGACATGGTTGTAGTAGGCGAGACACAAGACGATGCCGTTGGTGAAGCCTTTGATAAGACAGCCAAGTTGATGGGCTTGCCGTACCCCGGCGGACCGTTAATCGATAAGTATGCCCAGCAAGGCAATCCTTTAGCGTTTCCGTTCCCGATGGTGGATATGCCCGAATACAACTTTTCGTTCAGCGGCATTAAAACAGCCTTCATGTATTTCTTGAAGAAAAATACAACGATTGATCCGGATTTTATTCAGAAAAATTTACCCGATATTTGTGCAAGTGTACAACATACCTTGGTAGATGTATTGATGCGAAAATTAAATCGTATGGTACAAGATACGGGCATCAACAGAGTGGCGATTGCAGGAGGCGTGTCAGCCAATTCGGGTTTACGCAGGGCTATGGAAAGTAAACGCGACAGCGATGGTTGGAAGGTGTTTATACCTGCTTTTGAATATTGTACCGACAATGCGGCTATGATTGCTATTGCAGCACACTATCAGTATTTGGAAAAAGATTTTGCAGCTTGGGATTTGTCGCCCGATCCACGCATGCGAATTGGAGGAAGTTTATAAGATGAGTACGAAAGAAATCGTTAAAAACGTAAATATTAAAAATAAGAAGGCATCATTCGAATACCAATTTTTGGAAACGTATGAAGCTGGAATTGTATTGAAAGGCACCGAAATAAAGGCGATACGCATGAGTAAAGCTTCTATTACGGAAGCATATTGTTTGTTTGATAACGGCGAACTTTGGATTAAAAACATGAATATTTCTTCGTACGACAAAGGTTCGTTTTACAACCACGATCCGTTAAGCGCGCGTAAACTTTTATTGCGTAAAGCAGAATTGAAAAAACTGCAAACAAATTCCAAAGAAAAAGGGTTAACGATGATTGCTTTGCGTTTGTTTACCAACGACCGTGGTTATGCAAAAATTGAAATCGCTTTAGCCAGAGGAAAGAAATTGTTCGATAAACGCGAGTCGATTAAGACGAAGGACAATGAGCGCGAAATGCAACGGATTAAGTTTTAAGCCTAGGGCGGAACGCCTAAAGCTTGAAGGTGCGCTTACCTTAGTCTTGTGCTCAAAGAATATAAATAGAGTTCAACAGTTACAAATAATTTCACTATCGTCTCTAGCTTTGAGCTTTAAGCTTTTAGCATTGGGCTTAAAAATCTCCATAGCTTTAGGCATTAAGCCTTAAGCCTTCGGCTTAAAAAAATGAAACAATACGGAATTTGCCATTTAAGTGTCGTGCCGATGCGTGCAGAAGCAGGCGATCGTCACGAAATGACAACACAATTACTTTTTGGTGATTGCTTTGAAATTCTTTCTCAGTCTGAAGACGCGAAGTGGAAATATATTCAAAATGATTTTGATGGCTATAAAGGTTGGGTAGATGCCAAACAATATTTGCCCATCGACGAAGCCTATATTCATAAATTAAATCAGACACCACCTGTATTTTGTAAATCGCTATATGCATTGGCAAAAAGTGAAACGCGTTTCTTTCCATTGTTGATGGGTTCTACATTACCATTATATAAAAACGGAATCATTGTAGTAGGTGATGAACCATTTATTTTAGAAGGCGATGTTGGTTACGCCGAACCGTTTAATGCAAAGAAATTGGAAGCAACAGCGATGTTGTATTTGGGTGCACCATACTTGTGGGGCGGTCGTTCGCATTTTGGTATCGATTGTTCGGGGTTTGTACAACAGGTGTATCGCATGTTTTCAATTCCCTTACCACGCGATGCCTACCAACAAGCAGAGATTGGTATTACTGTACCATATGAACATTATCAACAAGGTGATTTGGCTTTCTTTAAAAACGATAAAGACAAAATCACCCACGTGGGCATTATGTTGAATGGTAATAAAATCATTCACGCATCTGGACAAGTTCGTTTGGATTTGATAGACGAGCAGGGGATAGTGCATGCGGAGAAGCGCATCTATACGCATAGACTGGCGTTTATTAAGCGCGCGGGAGTGTAGTTTACACCTACGAGTTTTTAAAACCTTGTTTAAGTGAACAACCCCTGCAGCGTCAGGAAATGATGCCAAAATTTAAGTATTAAAAATCCCTTTACTTACTTCTGATACCTAAATAACATTTTAAACTTTTTTTTATTTAAGCTCCGGTCTCTGATTAACAACCACGTAGCAAACAATATTATTTATTTGAAATCCAAATCAAGTTGTTATAGGTAGCAATTTGTAAAATAAGTATTACCTTGAGATTAGTACAAGTTTTGAAGTCAGGTGTATTGATTTTGAATATTTACCATCACATTAGAATGAATTTAATAAATCGTTTGTTTAAAATAAGTTTCATCGGGTTTTTTTTGATTTTTAGTTTTTTGACTCAAGCTCAAGACGGCATTCCGCTCATTAAAAAATACTCTGTTGAAGATTATCGTGCGGGTATCGAGAACTGGGACGCTATAGAAGATAATTTTGGTCTTGTATATTTTGCAAACAGTGAAGGTGTCTTGGAGTATGACGGTGTGCATTGGCGTTTGATTCGTACAAAAAGTGGCAATGCTGTTCGGAGTTTAACCAAAGACGAAAGCGGCACCATCTATGTTGGCGGCGACTATGATTTTGGTTACTTACAAGCAAATGCCGTGGGACAAAAAGAATACGTTTCCTTAGTCGATAAGTGTCCTATAGAAATACAATCACATTTGAAGCACGTTTGGAACGTGTTTCTATTTCAAGGAAAAAAGTATTTCTTAGCGGATGGTTGGATTGTAATTCTAGATAAAAAAAACGATTTTATAAAAGTTTTAAAGGAAGATATTTATTTACGTTCCGTTTTTGTAGTTGATGATGTTGTATATGCATACAGCAATTCAAAAGGTATTCTATCATTGGATCCAATAAAAAATGAGTTTCATGTTTTCTTTACAAAACCTTCTTTACAAAACCGTTCCATTGAATTAATTGCCGCACATCCCGAAGGCGGCATTCGATACCATTTATTTGACGAAGGATTTTATCAGTTGAAAGAAGGTATTGTTCACCTTGAAAAAAAAACAATTACATCTAAAATTGACACCGATTATATTTTTTGTCAGGCCAATTTAGAGGCCGAATTGGTTGTAGGCACCACGGTTGGTGGCTTATATGTGGTTGAGAAGGAAAGCTTATTTGCCAAATATCATTTTGACAAACAATTGGGCTTGAGTGATAATAAAGTTTTCGCTGTATATGAAGACCAGTACAAAAATTTATGGGTGTGTCACGAAAATGGTTTAAGTTATATTGCCTTCAACACACCTATTCGTTTTTTTAACGAACGCATTAATATAAAAGGAGAAGGCTTATGTTTTGAAAATTTTAATGGATATGTATTTGTGGGTACCACGCATGGACTATTTTCTTGTAAGCAAATGCCGCATGAAGGTTTTTTCAATTTTGAACTTGTTGAAGCCTTACGTCAGCCAATATTTTTTCTCGAAAAAAAACAATCAACGCTGTTAATTGGCACGTTACATGGTTTGTTTGAATACGATGGGAAAACATTGAAACAATTGTCGGAATCTAAGTTCAATAAAAATATTCAACCGTATCCATTCGGAAAAGACTACTTTCTAACTTCAACCAGTGTTGGGTTTCAGTTATTACAATTTAACAATGGGTTTAAACTGCAACATACAATTGTTGGTGCGAATGAAGAAGTCGTTGATTTTGAAATTGATTTATTAGGTAATGTATGGTTAATTAATTCAGAAAATAAATTATTTCGTGGATCATTGAATAAAACGTTCGATACCTTGAATGTTTTTAAATCTGTTAAAGGAATCGATGATAAAGATTTGAAATATTTATCCTTGACACGATTTAATGACGATATCATTATAGGTACAGGTAAAGGTTTGTATCGGTATGATGCCAAATTGAATACCTTAAATAAGATAGCATCTGAAAAATTTAAAACATTAAATGATGCAAACATTACATTAATATTCAATCAAAATAATTCGAACCTGTGGTTGCAAGGATCAAACTTTAGGCAGGGGAAACTAGATTATAATATTGAAGTATTGTCTGATGGATTTGACATTAAAAATACGGCTAAAAATTTAAATTCGTCCATATATGGAAACAACGTTTTTAGCTTTGATAATTATACCGATTCAAGTCTGGCAATAGGTGTGTCGGAAGGATTTTTATTATATGATTTAAGTTTCAACCAAGACAAATTAAGTAAAGCCCGCACCTATATTCGAAGTGTATTTTTTAAAGATGAAAACGATACAACCTTAATCGAAGGCGTATGGGAAGGCTCTAAAAATATATACAATTCCTTATTACAAGGAGAGGTTACTACGGTAGAATTTAATTGCGCGGCTAATTATTATTATTCAGCTGGTCGTTTGTTATATTCGTATAAACTAGAGGGTGTTGATAATGCTTGGAGCGAATGGACTGCTGACAGCAAAATCAATTATACCATTCAAGGGCATGGAATATTTGTGTTCAACGTTCGAACAACGAATGATTACATTAACATCACAGAAGTAACACAATATCGATTTACCATCAATAAACCTTGGTATCAATCCAATTGGTGGTATGCAACTGAAATAGGCGCACTCATTTTGTGCATCACCCTGTCGGTTTATTTCAATCGAAATGGCAGTTCGCATATCAGCAGAGTCAGTGCAATTATTATTGTGCTTACTATTTTAACATCCTTTGAAACCATGTCTGAATTGTTGCAGGATTGGATGGATGCACAGGGTGAAACCATATTTGCATTGAAAATTGCAATCAATATAAGTATTGCATTAAGTATTAGTCCAATTGAGTCGTGGTTAAAGAAAAAGTTAATTTTTAAACCAATAGAGGAGAAAGAATAATTATAAGTTATTAATTTTCTATCTTGGCTCTATTGCTATACCTTCAAGGTCTTGTAACAATTATAACTTACCAACCGAATTACTTCAAACAAGCACTTCCAGATTTGCAATCCAATGTCGTTTAGTTAAAAATAGGCCTATACTAAACGTATAATTTAAAAACCTTGACTCCACCAATTGAGTTAAGCACCCAACGGCCTCATTCCAAATTGCGTTAAGAAATTTTGGTTCATTGCGCTTTTTGAACGCTACAACTAATCTTTTTTCAAGATGGTTTTGTAGCGTTAGCGCGAGGAACCAAAATTTTAGTCAAT
>JAYTLG010000309.1:0-2610 GCA_043729555.1 Cytophaga sp. | reverse complement strand
GATGTTTCAAATTCTTCTGGAATAACTTCATTTGCGCCAAGGCTTAAAAAAGGTTCCATTTCTAATAATGTATGTGTTCGAACAATTACATAAATGGATTTATTCAAACGACGAATAGAGGCCAATACATTTTCAGTCGCTTTAATATCTGAGATGGCAATTACTACAGCACGTGCCGACACCAAGCAAGCGTGTTCCAAAATATTGACTTGCATTGCATCCCCATATATTATAGGTTCTCCTTTTGCTGTTTCACGCTTTACCGTTTCTGCATTGAATTCTATAATGATGTAGGGGATGCCTGCATACTTAGAAGCTTTGCATAAATTTTGTCCGTTGATTCCGAAACCAATAATAATTAAATGGTTTTTTAATTTAGATGAGACAGGTTCTTGTACGACTTTGGGACTTAGTTTTTTTAATCTTTTTCGAATGATCTTAGGAATAAATAAATGCGTTACAAATTTAGAAATTCGCTCCGATTGATTCATCACAATGGGAGTTATAGCCATCGTAAGAATGGATATCGAAAGAAAGTATTGGTTTGTTGTGGCATCTAATAAGTTGTATTCGATACCACTGCGAGATAAGATGAATGCAAATTCTCCGACTTGAAAAAGTGTAAGCCCTGCTTTAAACATGATACGTGGTGGGAATCTTAATGCAAAGGCTGCCAGTAATGCCGCTAAGAACTTTGCAAAGATAACGACTACTGTAAGTCCTAGAATAAAAGGAAGGTGTGCGATTAAAAAAGAAACATCCAAAAGCATCCCGATCGACACAAAGAAAAAGCAAGTGAATATTTCTCGAAAGGGGGTAATATTTCCCGTTGCTTGATGTGAATATTCTGATTCGGAAATGATAAGGCCTGCCAGAAAAGCTCCCAAAGCCAGAGATAATCCTATAGAATAGCATAACAAAGCAATGGCAAAACAAATTAATAAAGTAGTTAAAATAAATAGATCTTGACTACGTGTTTTAGCGACTTCAAATAAAAGTTTGGGTACTAAGTAACGTGCTCCAACAAATACAAGTAGTAGCACCACGATCAGTTTCCACGACAAATCTACCAAAGACATGAAAGTGTTATCCGTTGTGCCTGCCAGCAGAGGGATTGCCAACATCATGGGTACCACCAGTAAATCTTGAAATATTAAAATGGCTAAGGCTATTCTTCCTTGAGGAGTATGCATTTCTCCTTTGTTCGCCAATATTTTTAAAACAATGGCTGTACTGCTTAATGAAAACAGAAAGCCCATAAACACAGCTTCTTTCCAATCATAAGAAAAGAAGTAATACGTTAAAAAGGTAATGGCGATGGTTGTTAAAACTTGAACGCTACCTCCCAAAAAAATTGAACGTCTTATTGATATTAACTGTTTCAGTGAAAATTCAATTCCGATTAGAAATAGTAGAAAAATAATTCCAATTTCGGCTAAGCTGTCGACTTCTTCGGTGGCTTTTATTAAACTTAATCCATAAGGTCCCGCAATGATCCCAGTCATTAGGTAGCCTAAAAGTGTCGGCAGTTTAATCTTTTGAAACAAAAGCGTAACCACTACCGATAGGCCAAATAATATGACAATATCTAGAAGAAGTGCAACATTCATGTTACTAAGTTAACAGTTTTTTTAGCATCTTTGTAGTGATGAAAGCATTGATTAAAAAAATCTTTATCCCTTCTGTTTCTTTGCTATTTAAGCACTTAGGTCTTGCTATGCTTATATTAACCACGACAAGGTTTTTGTTTTGGGTAATGAATTATAGTTACTTCCATGACATAACAGCATTTGATTTCATATTGGGTTTACGCTTCGATGCAAGTGTCGTTGCATATACTTGTTCTGTATTTATTGTCTTATCGTTACTTCCTTTTGGTTTCGAAAAATATAAAAACTACCGTACTGTACAGGCAGTTTTTTTCTACTTACCCGTAGCGATTTGTGTCTTCATGAATTTGGCTGATATCGTATATTTTAAATTTATCTTCCGTCGTACCACGTTTGATGTGATTCGTTTTTTTACGTCAGCTAAATCCGATGGTTGGCGATTGATGTGGCAGTTTACGATCGACTTCTGGTATATAGGATTGTTGTTTTTTATGATAATGGCTTTCGCTTATTGGTGGTATAATCGAATGTTGAAAGACTTTGTTTATGCTATTGAAAGCTGGATGGTAAAATCAATATGGCTTATTTTGTTTTTAGGCTTAATGCTATTAGCAGGTAGAGGAGGATTGCAATTAACACCCATATCCCTGGTTGATGCTGGTTTAGGTACCGAGCCTAAAAATATTCCAATGGTCTTAAATACTCCTTTTTCGATCATGATCACAGCGTTTCAGCAAAACCATAAACCTGTTTATTATTTTTCAAGTCAAGAGGAAAGCGAAAAATATTTTTCACTTGTTTACGATGTAAAACCTACTCCAGTAAGTTTTAAAGGACGTAATGTAGTGGTTTTAATTCTGGAAAGTTTTGGTCGTGAATACATTGGGTACTATAGTAAAAATGCCGGGTATACACCTTTTCTAGATTCGTTGTTACAAGCTTCTTATGTGTTCCCAAATTCATTTGCAAATGGGAAACAGTCTATAGACGCTGTACCTGC
>JAYTLG010000308.1:0-4394 GCA_043729555.1 Cytophaga sp. | reverse complement strand
CAATATCTTTGTTAATCCTTTTTGCAAAGTTAAAAGGTCGAAAAATTGATTTATTTTTGATGGTAAGTATGAGCTGACGTATAGATCAGGTTTTAATCTTGATATTTTTTCTGAAATACGCAAACCTATGTCTACCAATAGACTTTGTTGAACAGTTTCATTTATGCGCATTTGCCACAATTGCAAAAGTCCAATAAATGCAACACCAACAATTGTGATGCTACATAATACAATCAGAGAGGCAGATAATTCTCCAGCCATCGTGTAAGTTAGTATAGCTTGTATGCCTAAAGGAACAGCTAAATAAAAAACACCTTGGAGTAAAGCCAGCAAATATATTTGTTTGATATTATTGCGTAGAGGGTGTAGAATGCGGATTAATTTTCTAAAAGATTTCATTTAATGCATGTTTTGCTGTGTTTATTTCAATCTAGCTATTTGTTAATCAAAGATAGCAATTATATTTAAATGATAGCATTACTATCATTTAAATATATAAAAATATTTTTTATGGTTGCTTTACTTTTATTTTTTCATATATTTGACACTTAATATCTTATAGTATGGACCTTCAAATTAAGATGATGGTGAGTGAATATTTGTATGTTCGCGATCCTGAATCTACCACATTGGGAAAGAAAATTGTTCGAGAAAGTATTGTTATGATTAATGATTTAGGTTTTGAAGATTTTACGTTTAAAAAACTGGCGAGCGTTATTAATACTACCGAAGCAGGTATTTATCGTTACTTTGAAAATAAGCACCGTTTATTGGTTTATATCATTACGTTGTATTGGAATTTATTAGAATATCAAGTTGTTTTTCATTTGAATAATATTGTTGATCCAAAGATTAAAATTGTTAAAATTATTGAATTGTTGTCTACTGAAATAAAAGAAGATTCAATACGAAGTGATTACGATATTGCACTTTTGTATCAAATTGTTATTGCAGAAAGCAATAAAGTTTATTTAACAAAGAAGGTTGCAGATAATAATGAAGCAAAACTTTTTAAGCCATATAAAGATTTATGTGCGCGTATCGCTGAAATTATATTAGAGTATAATTCTAAATTTAAATTCGCCTATTCCTTATCCAGCACACTTGTTGAAACATCGCATTTGCAAAAGTATTTTATGCAACATCTGCCTTCTTTGACTGACAAAATTAAGGGGCAGGATGATACACTTCAATTGAAAACCTATTTAGAGCATTTAGTTTTCTCGTCAATTAATAAGACTATTTTAAAAAAATAAGTATATTAAGACGTGTTTGATAGTGTTATACATTGTTCACGTATTAATATAAACAGTTAATTGAAAAGTATGTATTGTGGAGTGCCCGAAGAAGATCCTGAAAAATTAGTAGCCTTGATACTTTCTGGTGGAAAAAGTCAACGCATGGGTACTGATAAAGGTAGTATGATGTTGGGCGGAAAACGATGGGTTGAACATGTACGTGATTTGTGCATAACAGTCGGCTTGCCTGTTTTTTATTCTATTAAATCCGAGCAACAAGGGGAGTATTCCAGTTTTCTTGAAGCCGATGCGTTAATCATAGATGCGCTAGACGCGAAAGGTCCCTTAGCAGGATTGTTGTCATTTTACATCAAGTATCCCAATACAGATGTATTGTTGTTGCCTTGCGATATGATAAAACTTACGAGCGATATACTAAAAGGATTAGTTGAAACATTTGAAACAATGAGTATTGGACATGATATTATTGTGTATCAACATGGAAATGGGACGATAGAACCCATGCCGGGAATATATACATCAGAAGCCTTGCGTAAAATTTATTGGCTTTTTGTTTCTGGTGATTTAGGTAAGTATAGTTTGAAGCATTGTATTGAAATTAGTAATACATTTTTACTGCAAATGCAATCTGCTCAAGTATCGTATTTTGAAAATGCCAATAGTCCAGAAGATCTTATTTAAATTGTCCCCTGCGTGCAGATGATAAATCGTGTAAAAAAATATAGTAAAATGTTTTTGTGGTCGATTGTATTTTTGATTTGTTCGCTTGTTGCATATGCAATAGTAATTGTTATCGCTTCTTATATTCCAGTGAATGTCAATGTAGTGGCCAGTACAGAAGATTGTGTTGAGGTATACATACGTTCAAATGGCGTTCATACCGATATTGTAGTTCCGATTAAAAATGACATTAAAGATTGGTCGGGGCAATTAGATTCTAAAAAAACAAAAGCTGGTAAAATAGATTATGATTATGTAGGCGTTGGCTGGGGTGATAAAGGGTTTTATTTAGATACACCTACTTGGGGCGATTTGACTTTTAAAACTGCTTTTAAGGCATTGTTTTATTTGGGAACGTCTGCCATGCATGTTACTTTTTATAAAGGGCTACATGAAAGTGAGCGATGTAAAAAGATTTTTATTAGTAAAGAAAGCTATCAACAGATTGTAGCTTATATTGAATCGAGTTTTGTTTTAGATGAAAAAGGGGCTTGTATTCTTATTGAAAATGCATCGTATTGGGATAATGATTCATTTTATGACGCAAAGGGTAAGTATGGTATTTTTTATACTTGTAACACTTGGACAAATAACTCTTTGAAAGCTGGTAATTTGAAAGCCTGTTTGTGGACTTTATTCGACTATCCTATTTTCTTTCACTATAAATAAATACATTGTGTGGTCGGTTGTAACTGATTTTAGATTACCAATGCATTAACCACGGATAATAATGTATGTACATCCCAGCTTCTAATTTTTCAATTTTGGCTTGATGATGCATCATTCCTGTACTTGATAAGATAGCAGAAATATCACCCGAACCATTGTGTTTTTTTACTTCTATTCCTGTAGCAATTTCATTCGCAACTATGAATTCGTCGAAGTCAATCTTCTTTAAGCGTTCGTGTGTAAGTACTTTGTTTATGAATGTTTTATCGGTATTAAAAAAGCTCGCACGAATGAAAGGTTCAACAAATACTTTAACTCCAATTTGTACTGAAAATGGATTTCCCGGCAAGCCAAATGCTAGACAACCATTGGGATGTGTGCCAAACCATATAGGTTTACCCGGTTTGATTTTTACTTTGTGGAAATGGCACGTAAAGCCACACGCAATTAAAGCTGCAGGTACATAATCCGCGTCTCCCGCCGACACACCTCCTGTTACTATTAAGATGTTCGATTCTTTGCTTGCATTGATTTGTGCTACCAATGCTTCAATGGTATCTTGAGCTGAACGTACATTGATGTTTATAGGATAGTCTTTTAACAAAGAACGAATGGTAAAAGAATTTGAATCTCGAATTTGCCACGTTGCGATGTCGTTGTGCGCAGGTTCAATGATTTCGTTTCCTGTTCGTAAGATAGTAGCGGTTAAAAAATCAAAGGATGGAACAAATCCGTAGCCCAACGAAGCAAGTGTTCCAACATGTTGTGGTGAAATACGCGCTCCTTTTTTTAGCACAATACATCCTTCTAAAAGATCTTCTCCTTCAGTAGCGATGTTTTGCATCTGCTTAAATGTTATTCCTTTCTTAAAGGAAATCTGGTTGTTTTCTGCGAAGATGTCTTCAACACGCACAAGCACATTCAATTGTTGGGGAACAGGTGCGCCTGTCATAATTCTCAAACAGTGATATTCGGGAATTTCTTTTTGCCAAATTTCACCTGCAAAAACACTGCCTTCCAATACATAACTTTCGTTGATAGGAGAGATGCCGTCCCAATAAAAAGCAATGCCATCAACTGCTGCTCGGTTGAATGGTGGATAATTTCTATCGGCAATAATATCTTCTGAATAAAAGTTGCCGATGCTTTCTAATAATGGGATTTGTATGGCTGTTGTTTCGAGTTTTTTACTCAAAACAATTTTCTGTGCTTCATCAAATGAAATCATATTAATGTCCTCCGCCTTTCATCATTTTACGTGCATGAAATACAGCAGGAATAATTGCCTCCAAACATTCACGCACACCGTTGCTGCTTCCGGGCAAGGTTACAATCAATGTTTCATTAATTGCACCTGCTACGGCTCTTGACATCATGGCAAGTGGGGTGCGCATTTGTCCGTACACACGCATTGCTTCCGAGATACCATCTGCATCGCGTTCGATAATTGCTTTAACGGCTTCAACTGTTTTGTCTCTAGGTCCTAAGCCGGTTCCACCTGTAGTAAATATGTAGGCAAAATCTTCAGCCACCCAAGCTTTAATTTGTTCTTGTATTTGTGCAGGTTCGTCGGGTAGTATGGCATATGTAGTTTCGGTAATGCCATGTTCATGTAGCATTTCAATAATTTTCAAACCGGAAGTATCTTCACGTTTGCCTTCAAATGTTGAATCGGAACAAACCAATACGGCACATTTGGGTGGTGTATTGAAATACTTTTGTCCGCTTTTGCCGCCTGTTTTTTCA
>JAYTLG010000307.1:0-16665 GCA_043729555.1 Cytophaga sp. | reverse complement strand
TAACAATCAAACAACAGCCTTCTGATAAAGTACAAGTCATTTCTAAACGCAATAAATTCATCTTACATTATTTACATTTAGACGGCATAGAACTTTATGTATATTTAGTTGGAGCAACATTTAAAACTTTTTTCAGATTGCTTTCTTTTAATCTATTATATGCTAAATCGTTTTTCCTATTTTTAAAATCCATTAAAAAAATCAAAATCGTTAAAAATAATTACATAAAATTCAGAAAAAAAAGCATTGCAGAAATCGATCGCTTCATTCAAAATGATTTAAAAAACGATTCGATAGAAATATTTTAGTACAAAAAATCAAGGTACACGTTATAATACATTCAAAAAATTAGCTTCTCCAAAAATATCCGTTCTTTTAAAAAAACAACAATAACAAGATGTGATTGTAGGACGAAAGTCTTAAACAGTAGACAATGTATATTTGATTATTGGTGACAAATTAAAATATAATTAAAGGCTACAAAAATAAGTAAGTACCATCATAACGGCTTCTCTAAAATCTAGCACCAGAGAAGTTTAATAAAAGCATTTAGTCAGAATTGCAATAAAATTCTATCATTACTTTATTAGTAGTTTTAAACAGCTATGGATTATTTTCTGTATATTATATAACACTATTAAAATTCAGCTATGCAAGCTCATGTACATACCAACACGGCACAAAATATTGTTCGTGTCCTTTTAGGGATTTTTATGATTGGAGCAGCAATCGGTCACTTTTCTTTTGCACGCGCCGAATTTCAAGCGCAGGTGCCAAACTGGGTGCCGATAAATAAAGACACGGTTGTACTTTTGTCTGGCATTCCTGAATTACTTCTAGGTCTTGCTTTGGTTTTTTGGACCAAAAAAAGAGTTTATGTTGGAATTGTATTAGCCATCTTTTACGTGCTTGTATTCCCGGGCAACCTCGCTCAGTATACCGAAGCACGCGATGCCTTTGGTTTGGATACAGATCAAAAACGCTTTATTCGACTGCTTTTTCAACCTGTACTTATCCTCGTGACCTTATGGTGTACGGGTGCATTGAAGGCGTTAATGAAAAAGTAAAATGCGTAAATATTACCAACTAACAAAGACTGGCACTAATGTAGGGTAGACAAGTAAATAAAATAGATTTGCATTTTTAGATTTTAAACCGAAGCATTACGTGCCAATTCAAAAGAATATATTTTTCCATCTAAGTACAATCGGAATCTTCTTGTTGTTAAAAATTTTATATACCCAAACCGATACAAACGACCTGTTGTTTTTATTACAACCAACAAATACGCTCATCGAGCTTATCAACAATTCCCCATCAGTTTACAGCCAGCTCATCGGTTATTATCATGCAGATTTAAATATTGTTATCAATAAGTCTTGTTCGGGATTTAACTTTTGGATACTTTGTTTCGTCATGCTGAATTTCAAAATAGCTTCAACTTTAAAAAACACGTTACAATATATTCTTGCAACAGCTAGTATATTAATCGGTGCGTACATGTTTACAATTTTCGTAAATACGTCGCGTATTACATTTTCCATTTTCATGACGCCCATCACAAATTCAATATACAACAACACCCCACCAAACTGGCTACACGAAGCAGAAGGGTCTTTTATATACCTAAGCTTTCTAATTATCATTTATTTAGGATTCGACCATATACTTTCCAAATTTAACAAGCATGAAAAACATACTTAATCCAAAGTGGATTTTTATCATCAACACATTGCCTATTGCCTTGTTGTTTTTTATTTACGGCGGACAGTTTGCCATCATTAAAAGCTTATTGAGTGAAGACAATATTGCGACATGGAAATATTTTTCAATCGCTTTAGGAGCGATGGCTGCACTGAATTTCGGATACGCCATCTATCTCATCGCATCAAAGAAAATAATTTCAAACCTGTGGAGTTTAATCTCTTTAGTTACGTCCATCGTATTTATATATGTGTATGCATTACATTCCAATGAGATTATCCCGTTTAGTGTTCCTCGATGGATGGTGTCTGAAGATATGATTATATACGTGGGTACATTCTTAATGCCTACGCTTGCATACTCCTTATTCACACTTGTTATTCACTTTACCAATGAAGTAGAAAAACGAAAATCATGGGTTAATTTTCTGTTTGCCTTAGCGATTCCTGTTTCGTGTTATTTATCTTTTACACTATTATCTCCTTTATGGAAATTCATAGATGTTCGATTTGACGAACACATACTTATTGTTTTATTTATAAGTGGAACCCTATTGTTTTTATTTTTCATCATTCGAGGAATTTACATATTGGCGTTAAAAAAATCCAACTTATTTGTTAAATACCAACTCCTATGGAAAATCCCAATCTGCATCCTCTTTCCACTTATGGGTTTGGCGCTGAACAATGGCGGCTTACCGATGTTTGATCAACATATTGGGACGGGCATGATTGGCAATTTTTCAAGCTATTGGTTTTACGTATTGGCAATCATAAATGGTGTTTTCATTTGCTTGCCAAGTACAACACACACAACCTATAGACTCGTATTATTCATTGGTCGCTGTATTACATTCGGCTATACCAGTTATTTCTTCCTCGTTTTTTTACCACTACTTCCATTCTCACTTTTCGCAGTAATCTTGTTCGGACTTGGTTTCTTGATGCTGACACCATTGGTTTTATTTATCGTACACATTCAAACCTTAGCTACAGATATTGCATTCTTGAGTTCACATTTCTCTAAAAGAATCATTCGGATGACAATGGTTGCTAGTTTTTTGACACTGCCCATCTGCATTACAGCAACGTACATACAGGATAAAATAACCTTAACATCAACACTCGATTATATCTACCATCCAAATTATGAAGCAGCGTATTCAATCAATAAATCATCCTTAAAAAATACGATTGAAATACTTAAAAAACACAAAGACCAAAGAGGTGGTGGTTTGTTTGGCAGACAAACTCCCTACTTATCTACCTATTTCAATTGGCTTGTACTAGACAACTTAACCTTATCCGAATCCAAAATAAACACCATTGAACGTATATTTTTTGATACCCCTAAAAAAGGTGTTGATATTACAATGGGCACAAATAGCGATGTAAAAATAACAAACATTAAATCTTCGAGTGTATATAATAAAACCGACGATAATTGGACGAGCTGGGTAGACATCGAATTGACAAATTCAGATACCAATTCTTGGCAGTCAGAATACCGAAGCGTGTTCAATTTGCCTGCTGGCTGTTGGGTTAGCAATTATTATCTAAACATTGAAGGTCGAAAAGAAATGGGTATTCTTGCAGAAAAGAAAACTGCACAATGGGTGTATTCGAATATTGTAAATACCAATAGGGATCCCGGCATATTGCACTACCTAACAGGCAATAACATTTCTTTCCGTGTATTCCCCTTTGTTGCAAAAGAAGTACGACAAACAGGTATTGAATTCATTCATAAATACCCAGTTGAATTAGCTTTTGACAACATACCTGTGGCGCTTGGCGACAAGACAGTACAAGAAGCAGCAACGCATAAACCAACTACAGACACATCGGTATTTTTTGTTTCTGCTGAAGAAAAATCAAATCTACCGATCGTAGCACGTACACCCTACTATCATTTCATTGTTGACATTTCACTTAGAAGCATCGATAAAAAAAGTGTATACATAGATCGAATTAAAAAATTTACCAGCCATAGTCCAACATTTATCAATGCAAGTCTTACAAAGGTTAGTTTTGTGAACGCACAAATGAGCACCACTACGTTCAATCAACATTGGGAGGAGAGCTACAACGAACAATCGTATGAAGGAGGATTTTATTTAGACCGTGCAATCAAACGTATTTTATGCGCCAGCTACGAACACCCAGAAAATACGTACCCAGTCATGATTTGTGTAACAGACAGTTTGGATCAGGCAATTATCGAAAACAATTATTACGATTATAAATTCACCTATCCTGAACAGAATTCCTATTATCATTTAACACCTGCTGGAGAATTGGATGTGTATTTATTAGAGCAAAATTCTGCTGAAAGAAATGGCACACAAATAGAAATCATGCATCCAAAAACAACATTGGCCTACCCAGCAATGGGAAAACCAATAGCGTATCTTGAAAATAGCGCACATGCATCCATCGTATTAAAAAACAAATCGTTAACGACTGTCAATCCGGAGAACATTAAAAAAGATTTCCGATCTGCATTATCGATGCAAGCCATGTGGATGGGTCAATTGCTGCATCCCGATTTATCAAAAGAAGGCTGGCTACACCTTACGCAAATGAGTTTCAAATCAACAATCATGATGCCTACAACATCGTATGTAGCGCTTGAAAATGAAGCTCAAAAAGCCATGCTCTTAAAAAAGCAAGAACAAGTTTTATCTAGCAACAAAGCTTTTGATTTGGGCGAAGATACCCAACAAATGTCCGAACCAGGAATTGTTGTATTGGGTTTACTTCTACTTGCTGCAATTTGGTATAAAGAAAAAAGACGGCGGGTGGTTTAGTGCGTGCCTAACCGTTGTCTCCTAACCGTGGTCTGTGGCACACAAGGTGAACACAGTTTAAATAATGTAGTCAAAGACTACGGAATAACACACACCAGTCAAAGACTGGCGCGAGTGACATATCTGCACAGCTGGCGGAAACACCAACAACAGCGATAAAGCATTCTAAATGTAGTCGGAGACTACAAAAAAAAATAGACACTAGACCCGCTGCGCTAAGTCTAGCGCCAGAGTAGTAAGTATAGCTCCAGAGTAGGTCTAAGTTGTAAACACAATCAATAGTTCGCCACTTGAGCTACAGACTGTGTTTACAATTTTTAATTCATCATTCAATTACAATTCTTCTTAAAGCTGTTTGTGTTTGTATCATTGGAAAATACATAAGGTTAATGGAACAAGGATTCAATTGATAATTCCCATTAAACAATACCTTTTCGCGAATGGTAAATGTATAGGTACCTGCAGGTATGTGATCAAAATACAAAATGATTTTATCCCTAAACACTTCTCTGTGGCTTAATAATCCCGGATAGGATATCAATACATCTTCAACCATACAGCCCGCTGCTATGGGTATTTCAACCATTGTATACGAACAACTTTTAGAAATCTTCAAGCTTACAACTTGATCTACCATAGTACCAGACTTCAATATTGTAATTGGCTTGCCTTCTTGCATAAAGCCATAATCAATTTCTAAACCTTGCTGCTGCATACGAGTTGTACGTATTTGCTTATCACTTCGCACAAAATACGACCCGCTTGAATTTTGCACACGCAATATATGATTTGATTGATCTTGAATTGTTTTCGTAAATGGCGCCTTCGTAACAATTGCTTGATCATACATCACAACAGTTTCTATTTTATCTTCTGTTGTAGGGTTCGAAAATTCATTTACAAACAATGCCTTTACATAGGTGGGTGCGTATTCAGACAAGCAGCCTTTCTCTACCAAACCTCTTTGAATACGCGCTGCGATATCTGGATAAGCAGCTTTCGATATTTTATGCAATACCAATAAATACAAGAGCTCGTCATTATACCAATCAGATTGAAATGCATTCGTTTGATTCAGTACAACATTATTAAGTATTGTTTGACCCGTAAAGGATTCGATTTCACTTCGTGTAATCGAATCACCATCGAGCTGACGAATTCTGAGATGTAATATTTCTTCTTGATATGTTTTTTGACTACGCACTGTGAGCGCTTGTTTATCTACGTTCAATCCCGATTCTCTCAACATCCAATACGTATAGTAATCTAATGTATTCAGCGATGCATATTCAATTAGCTTAGCGCCCAACTTTACATAAAAAGGCTCTGGTGCAACACCCTTATTTTTATAGTATACACCTAGCGCATAATACACATAAGCCGACATAGAAACGTTTGTTTCCGAATAGCCCCACCAACCATACAACCCTTCGTGGTTTGCATTATCTTTTAATTGAGCATATAATTGTTTGGGATTATCCCTAAGCTTGCTTTCATTGAACAACGCGCCTATTAATTTGCTTGCAATTTGTTCGTTACAATAGTATTTATAATCCATAAGTTGTTGGCATTGCAACTGAACGAAATCATGTATACTCTTCGAAAAATAAATTTTAGTTTCGATAGCAGAATCAGGCTTCACCACAGCCATTACAGTATCTCCCGTTACATAGGCATACACACCTGTATACGTTTCATTGCCTGCATTAAATATTGGAATAATTTGCTGTTCACCATCCACCACCGAGCTATCAACAACCAATACCGATTTGCAATAAATAGAATCCTTCCCTGCTGCAAGCAAAGAATAATGCCCATCTGGCGAAAAAGATTTACCAACGAATTTATTGTTCACAATATTTTGAACGACAAATGGCTTGTCCGACTTTACGTGATACGTCGCACTCAGACTATCGCCTCGAATAGCAAAACGAGGAACATACACTTGAATATAATTCGTTAAATAGGCCGTATTTTGTACCTGCCAGGTATTAAATTTATGCCCTTTATAAGCGATAATATAATTGTCCCAATGTGTCAAGGCGTCTGGATAGTTCCCCGTAAATAGTGCATTTCCATTTGCATCCGATTTAAAGGAAGGAATCCAGTATGCACGATCATAAAAATTTGAACGCACGTTCACTTCAAGAGGCGCTGCATAATCATTGACCTCAAACCCACCTTCTTCGTTATATGTCAATCCAGTAACCGTTGCTTTTTTACCATCGACAGAATCATAGCTATAACGAGGTGTCCTCACAACTGCATCATCTTCCCCTCCCCAAAAATTAGATGGGCATAATACCCTCCCTCTACTAGGAAACCTGAAATTAACCCGAACATTTATTTCCCAAACACCTTTATTTAAATATGAATAATCTGTGCCCGCAAGTGTTTTATTCCATAACACTTCTAGATTCACACTTTCTGTATATCGAAGTCTATACATAAATGCTGCGCCAAAAGGCATCGAAACGGATGCGTCATTTTGAATACTATTATTTTTTTGCAATACAGAAACACCTGTACCCAAATACAAATTGGAACTACTTTTATAATTGAAAACGGAATGCCAAGCCACCGTTGAAATCTTATAAAAATTATACTGATAAGGCTGTGTGCTGAACGACGCCATTTCACCATAACTTAATTTAAGATCTAAGCGCATTCTTTTTGCAATTTGTCGACCCAATAGAATACCTAACTGATACCCACTACTCATTTTAGGCACATCTGTATACATCAGTGTGGTGCCGACAAAAGCACCCCAATACGAATATGGATCCCATCCTCTTCTGCTGCGACTATAGGGATGTCTATATGTATACAGGGGCTTATAATGCATTGTAGCGTTGGGATAACTAACACCGCGATCAGAATACAGATCTGTATATTTTGCTTTTGATATCGTCTCAACACAATTATCCGGATACATATCTATTATGTAATACCCTCTTTTATCAATATTGATTTTTTGCTCCTTTACTATTTTTCCATTCACGTCAACTGCTCGAATCATGTACGGACCCGCTGCACATTCAAATTTAGAATAACGGTTATAATAAGAATTTGGCGGAATGGTATAGGATACTCGATTCGTATCAATCAACTGCAGCTCAACGGTTCCTTTGAAATGTTCATTTATATAAATAACAGCAAATACATAGGATTGAGAAACATCTACAACACCTGGTTTAAAGGTACATGCTCGCACGTTTACCTGCGCAACATCCACTTCCAATGTTTTAAGCTCTGCCATTGAAATTGCAGATTGATTTGCATTTAATTTATCAAATCGCAATCGTCTCAAATAACTATTTTTTTCTTTACTCACAACGAGTCTTGTTTTCTCAACTCGAATTCCTGTGGAATCAATTTTAGCTTTCAAATTAGGATCCGAATCAACAAGTTGGCTTTTTCTGAAGCCTGAATACGCATTGGTTTGTGTCTGAAAATAATAATCTCTATCGGCTTTAATGGTATACAAATAGGCTGACAATGTTTCCACCTCCGCCTTTGTTAATCGCTTAGGACGAGATTCAGTATGAACTTCTTTGGAAGAAATACGATCTATTGGAATCAGAATATTGTTTTTAAACGCGCCATAAATAAGGACACTATCGATAAAAATAGTTTTATGAGGCAAGCGAATTTCATAGGTATGATAGCCTGGTGTGGTATAAAATGATTGCTTGGATGTACTTCCCACATCACCCCAATAAACAGGCTTTCCATCTTCAAGCACATAGCCCGGACGAATATACGTATCCTTATCAAGCACATACATAAACGCTTCGGTTAATGTATCTATCGCTTCTGGAACAAGGAAATAATGAATACTATCTGAATATAAAAAATCACTGTACGAATTGTAAACATAATGCGCAAGGGCAGTATCTTTTATAACTGGCTGTATTGGTAAATCTAAATATTTACCTTCTACCGTTTTATACTTGTATTCAAAGAAGGTATTTATATTGGGTACACCCTCATGATACAATCGACTATCAACAGCTAAGGCTGTGAGGTTTACATTTGAACGTGCTTTGCCTTTTATATCTGAGACATGAACATTAACAGTCGATGTACTACCAGGCCTTATGGTATCCGCAATAGCAGCAGCAATAACCAGCGCATTATAATCAGGACTAACAACCAATATTCGATTTACGTAATTCCCTTCCAGTATATATTCACAATACAAGCGTTGATTTTTTTTAAGAGGAACGTCAACAACAAACAATTCCTCATCGTTATGATACACAACAGCCCCATCTTCATTCGATACCCGAACAGATAACATGAAAGGATTGTAAACCTGGATAGCTATTTTATCTTGTTTGACTGTATAGGTATAATCAAGTTTATGCTTCGATATTTCTTTTTGCTGCACCGTTATCATTGTTTGACCAACAAGAAATGCAGTAGGCAGTTTTTCGTTTTGAAAATCAACTCGGAATGGAAATGAAACAGGAATCGAATCATACTGAGATGTACTACCGTAAAGCGCTAAACCTTTCTCCAAAACAACTTGTTTCGAATACGGTGTAAATTCACATACGTGCTTTTCTACCTTGTCGATCATTACAACCTTACTGTTCGAATAATGAATATTCTGTTCTAATTTTTCGACCAAACCATTTGTACTTACTTGAACCGAAAGTTCCATTGAATATTCACCATAGGGCAAATCAGGCATCTTACGCGTATAGGTGTAGCGATGCTGGCCCGTAATCTGAATACTATCTTTCAACATAACATATGGAATAAAGGCATCATTTAATTCAGAAAACTCAATTGATTGCGGCCTAAAGTTGAAATAAATCCAACCACTTGTTAGGGGGTCACCTTGCGCATTACCACATACTATATGCATCCTTAACGAGTCTTGATAGAGACGATCAAAATTCACTTTTGCATCTACAAAAATATCATCCAGCTTATAATCTTCTATTCGAAAATCGGTAGACAAATAATTCTTCCCTCTACACAGTTCGATATAATATGTCTGATCAACAGGCAAGGTGTCAGGCAATACAACATAATTGGTATAACTGCCATTTTTATCGGCCGAGAGCTTTTGTTCGTATATTTGTACACGCTTATACGACTTGTTCGAATAATCCGAATAATCAATCGTTGCGATTGCTTTTTTATGAAATAAGGTAGGTGAAAAATATGCCTTCATAAAGACCGTGTCGCCAAAATGGTATTTGGGTTTATCTGTCAATAGAAAACCATCAGACTCCTTTGGTGTGCCTGTTTTCGATTTTGCTGTTTTTTTAACATCCGGAATATCAATAATATAAAATTCATCGTTGGTTGCTACCATCAAGGCCTTTCCGTATAAGGCTTTCGGAACTACATAATAATAGCCATTATACGAAAGTTCTATCTTATTCTTTTCTGTATAAAATTGAATATCTTTTATGGGCTTATTTATTCTGTTGTGCACAACAAGTCCAAGATCAGACGCGTTTTTAATGGTTTGAAAAATAATGGAATCACTGCGAAGGAAATGTGTTTCTACATAATTATCATGCGAACCAAGCACAACATAGCCCCCTTTAAAATAGTTATCTGGTATTTGATCTAACAGCGTTAAACTATCCAGCGGCTTACTTAAAAATTCTTTTGTATATACTGCTCTGTATTTATAGGAATTGATTTTCCACGCTTGTTCTTTATTAATTGCATAAATATAATTATAAGGAGGTTTCGCTGCCGTTTTTTCGAGGTGTTGTGCAACTGAAATAAAAGTACTCAAACAAAAAACAATCAAACAAAAATAACGCCTCATACATTTATGTGTTTACACTACAACCCTATATACTATTAAATGTACAAAAGTGACCTTGCTTTACAAAATGATGGATACGAATCGGACAATAGAATACCGTATACTTAATTCACAAAACTATAATGCCTTAACCCAATAGCTTGCACAACATTGAGCCTGTAAACGGTATAAAATACTGGTAAATACGAAACTTTGTTTTCTATATTTTGCAAGAAAAAATATGAATATGTTAACAATTTTTTTTCTCAGCTCAAATAAGCATAAAACTATAGCATACAATCAAATTGATTCTTGTAAATTCGATAAATTAAATTTAATTAAGCTATGAAGAAAATATTTTTGATCCTTACATTTTTGACAAGTCAGTTGTCATTTGCAGCTCCCGTTAACGATGAATGCAGCGGTGCCATATTACTTACTCCTGGTACAACATGTGTAAATTACGCAGGATCCATTCAAACAGCAACAACTTCAGCTGCAACTACTAGCTGCATAAACATGTATAATGACCTTTTTTATAAATTTGTAGCCGTCTCTCCAAATGCAATAGTAACAGTATCGCCAACAGCTGGCCTAAGTATGAAAGTAGCCATACTAGATGATTGTGCAGGATCAGCACTTTACTGTTCACTTTCTCCTAGTTCTGGATCTCCTGTTACCATAACTACAACAAACCTGATTATTGGAAACACGTATTACATAAAAGCAGGAAGTTCATCTTCAAGCAATCCATATGTAAATTTTAATGTTTGCGTTGTTAGTTCTCCAAACGATGAAATTTCTGGTGCAATCGCTATAACCCCTGCTATTGCTTGTACCAATCTAGCCGGAACATTAGTAAATGCAACAACATCTGCAACAACAAGTTCTTGTACTGCATACAACGATGTATTTTACAAATTCATAGCATCTGCAACTTTTGTAAAAATCACAGTTGCACCTACAACGCCAAGTTCGCTTGATTTAGTAGTAAGCACATTTGACGCTAGCAGTTCGACGCCTCTAAATTGCGTAGATAACCAAGGAGCAGGCATAACAGAATCTTTGTCAATGTCGAATCTCGTTATTGGGAATACCTATTATGTAAAAATTGCAAGCAAAATAGCTTCACCTATATATAAAGCTTTTAATCTTTGTATTCAAAACGCTCCAGTAAATAACGAATGTGCAAATGCTACAACACTCAGCACCCCCACACCAACTATCTTGCCAGCAAATGGTACGTTATTGAATACATCCTTATCAAACGTGGTTGCATCTTGCCCAGCCCAAAGTGATGTATTCTATAAATTTATGGCCAACTCAAATACGACGATAATAAATGTTGTTCCAGCTAGTGGTTTAGATGTTGTTGTTAGCATAATGGAGTCTTCTTGTGGAGGCATTCCAATTGTATGTATGAATGATCTTGGTACTGGTGGCATTGAAAGAATCACATCAACTGATTTTGTAATCGGAAATGTTTATTACATAAGAGTCGCAAGTGTTAACGCTATACCTGCTGTAGCAACCTTTTCTATTTCAGCACAAATACCACCTGTTAACGACAATTGCTCATCTGCCATAAATTTAACTGCATCGGAAGTATGCAGCAATATTTTTGGAAATTTAAGTCAAGCAACTACATCTCCATTGAGCTCTATTTGCGGTGGGTATAACGATATGTTTTATAAATTCACAGCCCCGGCCTCTACCATGAAAATCGCTGTAACTCCTTATACAGGTTTGGATATTGGAGTAAGTATATTTTCATCTTGCACGGCAATCGATGCATTGTACTGTGTGAATGCAGCACCAAATGGCACTGTAGAAAATATAGCAATGACAAATTTAACACCTGGCAGTGTGTATTATATTAAAATTGCTTCAATCATTGCTTCACCTGCAATTAAAATGTTCAACATCTGCTTATCCAGTCCACCATATAACGACGATTGTGCTGGAAGTACATTAATTACTGCTACGAATACCTGTACACCTTCAGGTAACAATATTACGGAGGCAACAAATTCACCTGTCCCATCATCTTGCACCTTTTATAATGACCTCTTTTTCAAGTTCGTTGCAGGAACAAATGTAGCAACAGTAACAGCGGGTTCAACTCTTAATCTCGATTTGGTTTTAAGTGTAATGAATTCATGTGGAGGAACAGAAATTGCATGTGTAAACAATACAGGTTTAGCGCAAGAAGAAAAAATTTATTTGGAAGGATTAACCATAGGTTCAACGTACTATATTAGAGTTGGAAGTGCAGTTGAAAATCCTGTAGGAAAATATTTTGATCTATGCGTACAAAATCCGCAACCCAATGACAATTGTCCTTTAGCAACCTATCTAACTCCAGACATTGCACCTATTTCTGCATCATTTAAAAACGCATTCCCTTCTTCAACCTCAACGGCTGGCTGTGTAACATATGATGATATTTATTATTTCATAAATCCAACAGGTAACGCATATGCAATTTCTGTTACCCCAGCAGCAGATCTTGATGTTATCGTAAGTTTATATTCTTCTTGTGGTGGATCATTAATTAGCTGCGTAAATAATGGGGGGGTTGGTCAAGTTGAAACGGCTATACTAAATTCTACACCTGGCGTAAGGTATTATCTTAAAATCAGCAATGCATCACCTCAACACACGGACAAAGCATTCACAATTAGTTTAGTGACAAAGACCAATGATGAAAAAGAATTTGCGAACACCTTATCTGCTGCCGGCTGGTGCGACAACAGTATCAATCTTACAAATGCTACTCAATCATCTGGCAGAATGGTTTGTGACAATAGCACGGATCCAAGGTTTAATTTCAAATACGATGTATGGTACAAATTTGTAGCTATAAGTCCTTCATATACAATCTCTGCAAGCAGAACATACAGCAATTCATACGGTGTGGAATTATCAAACAGTGTAGGAACGTCATTACTTTGCGCAGTGGGTGCAATTCAAGCTGGTAGTGGTTCTTTTGCAGCAACACTTAACAGTCAAATAAATACATTAACTATTGGTGATACATACTACTTACGTATGGGTTATGATGGCCTTGGAAATACAAGTGAACGATTTACACTTTGTGCTACTCCAATAAATGTTCCAACAACAGGTACCGCTGGAAGTGCTGCTTCACAATACAACCTACACACCTTCCCGAATCCATCAAATGGTGTTATGACTGTTCAAACATCCATAACAGGAACGAAAGTAGCCGAGCTAATTTCTTACAATGGAAGCAGTTTATTAAGAGTAACGTTCGATGATCAGGAATGTCAAATCAACACGGAAACAATTCCTCAGGGAGTGTATCTTCTACGCGTAACAGATGACAGTGGAAATCAACTTGTCAATAAGGTAAGTGTTATTAAATAACACTTAAACTAAAGTTGTTCTGATTGAAAAAATAGCAACAAAACAGTAAATCCTTCGACGTAAAAATGATCTTGAAGGATTTACTGTTTTTTTATTTTGTCAAATTATTATACTTGGTAGTTTCTGCAGTGAATGTTATTTACTTTTTCTTTTTTCGACTTAGACCAACATACGAACCCGTAGAAATGGTTAGATAATTAAATTCAATGATTTCATTATCGAAAAATAATTTCAATATCTTATTAACCTTATCGTGTTCATATCGACATTCGAAAACAACCTGCTTTTCTTTCGTAATACAGTTATAAGATATTATTACTAATTTTTCATTAAAAGTCCATAGAGTTGTATTCGATTTAATCGAATCTATATTTACTTGAACAAATACCAATCCAATGTTTTTTGAATTCAAGATAACGGATGTGTCAATTTCAATCGATTGCCAAGCAGTACCGTTTATCTTTTCAAAATACATTCCATCAGGAAGCTGCCCGTATGCTACAAGTGAACACATCGTAAGTATGGATATAAAAACCGTTTTGATCATAATTATTTCTGTTTATAACTGTGACCGTTATTGTTCTATGTTTTTAAATTTACTATAAGGTTTGTATTACGATTTCGGAATAATAGATAAACGGTTTCCAAATAAATGAACGGGTATACGTATTGTTAGATGCTACTAGCGATTCGTGTTTTTTTGTTCAATTTGTCTGCTGTAATTATTCTGTTTGTATATGAATTAATTGTCAGCCTAACATTTTTTTCGTTGTTTGTGATATAAATATTTTTACCTGTTTTTTGAAAATCTATTTCAGCTGTTTCCTTAATAATTGAAAAAATAAATTCTTCAATGTTCTCTTTTGAAAGTTCAATGCTCAATTTCTTATTAATACGCCCATAAACAAGGTCTGTATAACAAATGTTGCTCAAAATATTTTTTTTATAATCGGACATACGTGTTTCTTCAATTTAATTTATTCGTGTTAAACTCCAAGAATACTATCGTTTTTTTGTCAAAAAAAATATTAGTAATAGCCATCGTTGGTGATTTCATTTCGATTAAAACAACCCATTTTCGTTCGGTGAGTCTTTTTCAATCGGCTGTCCTAAATCCCACAACTCAACTATTTTATCCGCACCAAATCGGAAGATATGTACTACGGCTATATCCATCTTTTCCTTTCTAACCAGAGAGTGGGTAATCACTGTATCCCCCTCTTCATAGCACTGTTTTATTTCTATAGATTTATTTGGACTTGTGTTGATGTGCGTCTGCCATTGCTTTACTCAAGGCTGCGCGATTTTCGTGGAAATATTGATTGTGATGAATAAAGTCATTCGAAACAAAATTATCAAATGCCACTTTTACCTTACCCCTACCTGCTAGTTGCAAAAAAGATTTTTCGATTTCTTTTTTTGTCATATTGTTAATTTATTGGATCTCTTTTTTGAAAGGTTAGCAATCTTCTATCTAAGCTATTTACAATCCAACCTGCAGTTGTAGCTCGGTGATAAATGGTAAACCATAGAAAATGTAGAAATTAATCCCTTAATGCGATGAATCCGAATTCGTCGCGGCGAACAGTCAAATGAGCAATAGTGCGTAAGAGATGATGCTTATCAATCACTACTGTTACCATTTTATATCTGCGGCTTTTTCGCCTTTAAGGCTAATGCTAAGGATGCTTTAATTTCTTCCATCGTAGTTTCAGATACTGTTAAATCAAACGCTCCTGTTTCAACAATTTTGATTTTTGAAGATCCATAATAAGGTTTGCCATTTTTAGATGACAATGCAATAAGTATCGCTTCCTCTCCTATTGGCAGCTTGCGATAGGCACCACTTTTATTTGTGAAGCTATATTTGTTTCCAACATTGTTTACCGACTCAACACAGATATTTCTTAAAGGAAAGACCAACATCAATTTCACCTTGTTGGTATCTACTCCTGCAACGGCAACCGTCATGTTGCTTTCTTTGCAATTCGGATCATTCAAAAAACGATCAATGTTTACCCAACCCAATTTGGAAACTGAAATGGTATAGGCTTTGATGGTTGCCGCAGTCGTTTCTGCTCATTGTACATGTACAGGTATCGATCGGCTTGAGCAGGTGACATGCCTTTGGCTATCAGATCCTGTTTCGTTGTCGTTTCTGAAATTCCTAATTTATTAAAATCGATTGGCCTAGTATATTTAGCCTTGGAAGATGATTTTAAAATATTCCAGCAAGAAGTTCCAAAGTCTTTAAAACCTTTGGCGATACCGAATTTATCATCACCACTATCGTCTTTATCATCCATTCGTTTCATTAATTCATTGTAATGCGGCGTAAGATATGTTAAGACTTCTTCATCTGCTTCCCACAAGTTTCCATCGATATGTTTTTTATAGATCTCCATTACTTCTTTAAAAGCACTTTTGTCCGGGTCCATAATAGATCCCAGTATATGTACTTTCAATCGTTCGTTAAACTCCCGCGTAGCAATGAATGTACCTTCATATTTTGCATCCGCAAGTTTTACGACCTCTTCACCAATAAGAGGGCCTCCCAAAAACACATTATCTTTTATAGCATTTCCTCTGATTTCGTAATCAAAACTACTAAGCGGAAGAGCAAGCATATTGAAGTCAAGCTCCATATTTTCTTCCCCTTTCACGATCTCCCAATTCAAATCTCCTTCGTCGTTATACGTTCCATAAAACACGCTCATGTCTCCTATGATGCTTGCAGCAGGTACGGACAATGTGATTGCTTCTTCATTTTTGATCTTAACATCTTTCCCGTTGGAAGTTGCGTTTATATAAAACATTCCACCGGATTCTAATATTGAATCGCCTGAAACTGTAGTAAGTCCATTTTCGATAAAGCTTTGTACATTGGAAATACCGATAAAACTGACCACCCTAAACCGAAGCAAACTGACCACCTATTTTACTGGCGAAGAAGTTGAGTTCATGGTTTGTATTGGGTAGTTTT
>JAYTLG010000306.1:0-4176 GCA_043729555.1 Cytophaga sp. | reverse complement strand
TAATATTCATTGTACTACCACTTCCATTATCTACTTTAAATGGAATTTGAACAGAGTTTAAATTAAAAGTACTATTTGCGGTAAACGCCATTCCCCAGCCATTGCTTGTGCCTTTGACATTGCCAACATATGGATCTTCTTCAGAACCACTCGCAAATGTTGTAGCGGCACCAACAGTACCCGCTACTACTGTATTATCTTGCACATAATAAATTTGCGTCGCAGTTGTTCCCATTGGAATAGTAGGTAGAGCATATTGGCTTGTTGTTGCATTAGGGGTTGTTACGCCAGCCACAATTGCGCTACCACCTGTTGGAACTGAATACCAACTTAAATTTGCGCTATTGCTATTAGTAGCCTGTAAGTTTAAGCCAGAAACGGGTCCAGAAGTAGCACAATAATATACATCAGTAGGTGTTACAGTTGCGCTAGAAGTAATTGTAGTTGTACTAGATCGTGCGCCACAGCCTGGTACGTTTACATCTACTCTATACACACCTGCACCAGCGGCTGTATAGTTTTCAGTAGTGATTGGTATAGCGACATTGTCTTTATACCATTGATAGGTAACACCAAGTCCTGTAAAGCCAGCAGTTAAAGCTTGCGAAGCGCTTGAACAGAATATATAAGAATTGTTGGCTGTTACAGTATAGGTACTTGAAATAACAATTACATCTGATTTGGTACAAGAACCACCTGCAGTAACACATACAGCATACGTACCAGGTGCAGAAACTACTTTGCTATAAAAGGCAGGGTTTGATCCTGTATTAGAAGTGCCATCACTCCAAGAAACTGTAGTAGCTGCAGTCATCGGTACACCTGCATTTAAAGTAATAGATCCACCTGTACCACATAATGAGCGGTCAGGTCCTAAATTAGGTTGCGGGCCGGGTGCACCAAAATCACAACCAGGCGTGAATGCAATATCGTCTAAGCCAAAATCTACTTCAGATCCACAGGCAGTAAGATTATTATTTTGAATACTAAGTGGTACTGGACCAGTCGTTGCTCCAGAGTTCCAAATAACAAGATATCGTATCCAACCTCCGCCTGTATTCGTTCCATTCGAAGCAGTTGCACCACCAAACGTTGGAGCTAGAATATTACTACCTAAATCAGCCCCGCCAATATTGAAATTTAAATTACCTGGGTTTGTTGGCATATTTTTTAATGAAGAAATCCAAACAGAAAAGAAATAATTTGTATTAGCTACAACATTTACTGTTTGTGACCAAACTTTAACAGTTGAACTTGCACTGCAATACCCATCTACCAACAAAAAGTTTCCCGTTCCAGTTGTATGGTCACCGTAGGTGTCAAATGGGGGAAAGCCACCACCACCGGTATTAAATGTTGCAGGATTTGTTCCGACCTCGAGATCAGTTGGATTTGAATTGCCGCCTCCTTTAAATTTATATGGAGCATCAAAAGTCCAGTTGCTAGTTCCACTTGAGAAATCGCCATTCACAACTAAGTTCTGCCCTAAATTCACATCCGTAGCACACTGTGCATTAACTTTAGTTGGAAGCATTAAAAAAACACTTAGTGATAGTAAAAATACTTTTTTAATAATTTTTGTATGTATCATATACATAGTCAATTTAACGGGTTATTTTTTAGTATGATATTCTTTTACGAGTAAACGTTACCTTAAGTTAACCTTTATTTAAATATTTTATTACATATGTGATTAAGCAGGCCCTTATTATTCAATATATTGAATAATAAGGGCGGTTTATTTTGAAAAAATGAATTTTATAGCGTTTTTGGAATTATTTTGAATAAAAAAGGTCTGACTTTATTCAAAGTCAGACCTTTTAGGAATTATATTATAATTTTATAATTATTGAATTACATGCATTTCAACACGACGATTTCTCGTGCGTCCTTCAGGCGTTGTATTGGCATCAACTGGTCTCGCTTCGCCAAAGCCATCTGTACTTAATCGTGTACCTGCAACACCTTTAGAAATTAAATAGTTTTTGACAGAGATCGCTCTACGTCTTGATAAATCAAGGTTTGCTTCATCGTCACCAACATCATCCGTATGGCCTTCAATGTATAATTTAAAGCTTAAATTATTTCTCAACACTTTTGCTAAATCATCTAAGGATTGGAACGAAGATGAAACAATCACATCGGAACCCGATTCAAATAATAAATTGTCAAATGCTTTTTGTAATGCGGCTTTGTCTGCAGGTTTTAACTCAGGACAACCTCTATTTGTTTTTGGTCCAGGAGTACTCGGACATAAATCTGAATAATCTTCAACACCATCTCCATCCATATCACTGAATGGTGGCGGACAACCAGCGTATTGCGCTGTACCGATAACTGTAGGACATTTATCTTTACTATCTGGAATGCCATCACCGTCGGTATCTGGGCAGCCGTTATACATTTTTAAACCTGGTACATCTGGACAATCATCTACGTTATCCATAATACCATCACCGTCTCGATCACCCCACGGGCATCCATGATTTTCTCTTGGACCTGCTTCGTTTTTACAAGAATCTTCGTAATCAAAAATTCCATCAAAATCCACATCATACGGACAACCAAATGTGGTTACCGGTTCGCCTTTTGGTGTGTGAATACATTGATCTCTACTATCGGGTACACCGTCTTTATCCGAATCGGCATCATGATACACAGGCGTGTAAGGCTCTTTTTTAGCTTTTTTGGCTTGTTTTGCCTTCTTTTTATATTTCTTGCTTTGAGCAGGGTTTTGAGCTGCAACTTCAAATGCTCCAGTTGTTGATAATGCAAGAACAAGTAGGAATATGCGTAATAGATGTTTCATTCGTTTAGGGGATTCGTTTAAAATAATTCTATCAAGTTTTAAGCAACAAGTTCTTTTAGAGCATCTTCCAATGATTTTATTTTCAAAAGTGCATCTTGTTGTTTCTGTTTTTCGTTTTCAAGCACAGAAGCAGCAGCATTGTTTACGAATTTTTCGTTATTAAGTTTCTTTTCAACCGAATTTAAAAAACCTTTTGTGTATTCTAGCTCTTTTTCAATACGTTCTTTTTCCGCATCGATATCAACACTGCCTTCTTGTTCAATGTGTATTTGGTAATTACTGTTGATTGAATAGGTATTGGAATGTTGGAATGATTGAGTGTTTGTATTGAATATTTCGATATTTAAATCGCATTTTGCTAATTTAGAAATATATGGCAAGAAAGCTTTAGCGATATCATGTTCTGTATTGTTTGTCGGCACTACAAACAAGCTATTTAATTGGCTGCTTCTTTTTAAATTATTTTTTTGAATGTGATTGTTAATCGTTGTTATGGTTGGCTTAAGGGTATTTTCAACAAACGTTAAAATCGAATGTTCATGCTCACTTGATGTATATACCGTTGGCCATTCAGAAATGATTACACAATCTTGTGCATCACGTTCTTTTATTTCATGCCACAATTCTTCGGTAATAAAAGGCATAAATGGATGAACGAATTTTAATACCTTTTCGAATAATTGTAATGTTTCTTGATAGGTGCGTTCATCGATTGGTAAACTTTTATCTAATTCTTTGTCGTAGTCTGGCTTAATCATTTCTAAATACCAACCACACAAATCATCCCATACAAGTTTGTACACACTCATCAAAGCGTCTGATAGTCTGTATTTACTGAAGTGGTCTTCAATTTCTATCAAACTTGCATTTATTTTTGCATGCAGCCATTCTACAGATGCTTCGTTCGAATAGGGTAGGGAAGAATCAATTTCCCATCCTTTAATTAAACGGAACGCATTCCATAATTTATTGGTAAAGTTTCTTCCTTGTTCGCAATATTTATCGTCGAACAACAAATCATTTCCTGCTGGTGAACTTAGCAACATACCAAAGCGTACACCATCTGCGCCAAAGGTTGTAATCAAGTCTAATGGATTGGGTGAGTTACCTAAAGACTTAGACATTTTACGTCCTTGCTTGTCGCGTACGATCCCTGTTAAATATACATTCGAAAAAGGCTTCTCACCCCTAAATGCATAACCAGCCATAATCATACGTGCCACCCAGAAGAATAAAATTTCTGGAGCCGTTACCAAATCATTGGTCGGGTAGTAGTACTTGATGTCTTCGTTGTTGGGATCTTTAAAACCATCAAAAACGGATATCGGCCACAACCAAGAAGAGAACCACGTATCTAATACATCTTC
>JAYTLG010000305.1:0-3742 GCA_043729555.1 Cytophaga sp. | reverse complement strand
AACTTGGCCGTTATTTAAACGCATCCAGTTTATATGTATTGGCTGGCACAGGCGGCTTATCCATTAATGATGCCATGTGTTTCGGAAAACCGATTGTGTGTTCTGAATGCGATGGAACAGAGAAAAAACTGGTACGCAACAACTACAACGGATATATTTTTGAATTGGATAATGTAACAGATTTGGCAGATAAAATTTACACCATTTTATCTGACACCAATCTTAATCAATCAATGGGAGAACATTCTCTGGACATTATTAAAAATGAAGTGAATGAACAGGTTGTTATAGATGGCTATTTAAAAGCCTTCAACCATGTGACTAAAAATCAATAAGATTTATATTTTTGAATAATCTTATTGATGTTGTAATTAACTTCTGGAATCACATTCCAATACACGACAAATAAACCAAAAACAATACTGGTTATTGCACTGTAAATAACACAATCTATCCAGATAGAATTGCATAGCGGAGTTTTAAATTCCCATAATACACAAAAGCAGCTCAGAAATAAAAATAAAAATACGTGCATTTTTTTAACGGAAGGTATGTTATAAAAATGTTTTAAGAGCACACTTGAAGCAATGTTAATCACTGCATAAACCAGTAGAAAAGAAGCTGCGGCACCCTCTGCTCCCCATTTCGGTATTAATACATAATTACAAACAATACATAATATCAATGAAAAAGTAAGAATGTATGCGCCGTATATGTATTTTTCGCTGATACTAATAATGAATAAATTTAAGCCACCAGCACAATCAATCAGATACGCAAATCCAATAAAATAAAACACGCGATAATAGGGATTAAATTCAGGCTTATCTACAATAAATAAAAGTATGTCCATATTAATAACACCCATCATAAAAATAAAGATTCCTATTGTGAGTTGCGTTAACGACGATTTCAAATACAGTTCTTTTACTTTCTCGATATCTTTCGATTGCCAAAACTCAATAACCAATTGATATACGATTCTACCAATGCCCCGTGCTGGCACACTGATCATGGCACCTACCGTAAAATAAATGGAATAAATACCCATAACAGCCAAGCCTTTCATATTGGTTAGCATAACATTGTCGACATGTATAATCAATACATTTGCGGAGCCAGCAAAAATAATAAACAGGCCATATTTAAACATGTCTGTCATTTCAATTTTAGATAATTTAATTTTTTGTTGAAGACTGAATTTTTTAAGCTTAAATACTTCAACCAACAATACCAATGTGGAAAGTATACTCAACAAAATATAAAAATGTATAAAATCCTTAAAATCAATCACCTTTACAAACAACAAACCAAGCAAAACAGTAACACAAAGTCGCATGAAAAAATCTCGCATAAAGATTGTCACCAAGCCTTTAAAATAAGCCCTTGCCATTACATCTGCCAAATTCATTACCAGCGTAAGCAAGGCTAGAATAATCGTCTGCGATAAATACAACCAACCTATTTCTGTTGGCAATGAAAGATATGATTTTATGGATCCTTGAAAAAAGACAACAAGCAAAGAGAAAAATGTAAAGGATACAACAGACAGTAAAAATATCCACAACGTAAATCCTTTATCGTCTGTTCCCGAATTTTTAAATCTCGAATAAAAACGTTGGAAAACTGAATTGATACCTAAGCCTGATAATTGCGAGAAGATAAGTGAAAGACTAATTAACAAATTAAATGCACCAATTTGTTCGGCAGACAATATTCTTGGATACAATATTATGGTATTCAGAAAACCGGTAAGTATCCCTGCATACTGAAATAGAGTATTGTATATACCTTGACGAACAACAATACCCATAACTTATTGCTTAATGGCGATTCGACCTGTATAATCTATACGATTAAGTAATATTGTAATATTGTTCTCCGCAATATATTCGTCTACTGCTTTGCGAGACCCTTGCCAGTGGCCATAGTCATCAATAATCAATACACCACCTTTTATTAATTTAGGAAACAATACTTCCATTTCCATTTTCGTAGATTGATACCAATCGGTATCCAAACGTAAAATTGCAATTTGATCGGGTATGGTATGCAACAGTGTCTCTTCAACCATACCAACGACATAATGAATTTTATCTGGAGGATAATTTATTGTTGAAACATTCTTTTTGACTTCATCCAAGCCCGCTACACACCATACAGAGTTTGATTGAGACTTATCACCTTTCTCTAACAATGCGTCTGCAGTTTCGCCATTAACCGCTTTGTCATTGGCATCGGGAGCGGACATCCCTTCAAACGTATCGTACAGATATACCTCTCTAGTTACATCCTTTAAATTTTTCAAAGTTCTTAGCGCCGCCATCATGCTTCCACCTTTCCAAACGCCACATTCAACAATAGCCCCAGGGATATTATTTTTGCTTATGTATTTTACCGATTCATGAAAGGCAAATAACCGCTCTGCAGAGGTCATTGTAAACGGCTTGACTGTTGAAATAATTTGCACCAACTCTGCACTAAAATCAACAGGTGTTGTATTTTTTCTTTTTCTCCAAAAAAGAATTTTATCTATAAGAATTCCCATGTATATTATTTTTTAATCTTTTTCTTAAATTTTATGTATGCGTTCAATACGTTCAAAGGTATTAAGTCTATCAGTGAAATACGCATGGACGGATTTTTTATTTGCAGCTTAGAATTTCCATTTTCAAGCAATGAAAGATATTCCTTAAACATGCGTTCAGATGAAAATGTAGCACCTGCCTTTTTTCGAGCATTACTACTCAATATTCCCCAATTTACATTGCCTTCATAAATCAATTCAATTGCATCTGCAAAGCTTTTGCTATCGCCTGTTTTACATGCAATCCCTTCACGCATGTTGTCAAAACAGATTTCTGTAATTTCATTTAAATCAGACATGACAGGCACACAGCCTCTCGTCATTGCTTCTAATACATTTAAAGGCAAGCCTTCATACTTTGAAGGTACAAGTAAAATGTGAGATTGAAGCAATTTGTCTTTAATTTCGGCATTATTTATATAACCCAAAAACGTCACGTCCTTTATAACATCTATGTTTTTAATTTGCTTATGTAGTTCTTCATAATCTTCACCTTCACCCGCTAGTTCAATATGGAAACGAATATTTTTCTGCTTTAAAATAGCAGCAATTTGCGGTATCAAAAAAACGCCTTTTTGTTCGTCGACAAGCCTTCCTACAAAAATAATTTTTAAAAGTTCTTTCGGCTGGTACGCATCTCGAGTGGAATAACGCAGTTCCGTTTCTATTTCAATTGCGTTTAAAACTTGCACCAATTTGTTTTTATTTTTAACAATCTTAGTGGCTCTATGATAAACCGCTGGACTTACAGCAACAATCGCGTCTACCATATCCTCGTTTACACATGCATTGTTACACAATACAGGATGATCGTTATGTATGACAGATATGGCACGCGTTTCTTTGGGAATCAATGACAAAGCCGACAAGGCTTGTCTCGAATTGTTGATGATAATTAAATCGTAGTTTCCTTTTTTAAATTGAGCAGCGATCTTGTAGGTGTATAAAAACATGGGCATCCACCAGGATGCCAATCCAGAGATGTGCAAATACGTGACATTGGGGATGGATAATGTATCAAACCAAACACCTTTACTTTCGGTCGTTATAATAGTAACGGTATCACCTTTAGCAGAAAATTCTTTGGCGTGTGTCAATATGAATGTCGAAACGCCACCATAATTCAAACTATATGTTACGATTGCTACATTCATG
>JAYTLG010000304.1:0-6298 GCA_043729555.1 Cytophaga sp. | reverse complement strand
TCAAGAAGCTACTTTTGATGCCGTGCACGACATTTCTTTTGATCTTGAAAAAGGGGCTAAATTAGCTATTGTAGGGGAGAGCGGTAGCGGCAAAACAACGCTGTTAAAATTGCTAGCTGGCTTATTTGATCCGAATGATGGCGAAATTCTCTTAAATGATGCACGTGTACTTGGTCCTTCGCATAATTTAGTTGCTGGTCACGAGCATATTCGAATTGTATTGCAAGATTATGGATTGAAAAAAAATCAGTCTTTAAAAGAAAATCTTGAATACCCACTGCGTTATTTCACACCAGAAGAGCAAGCGGAAAAAATAGCTTCACTTGCAAAAATATTTCACATTGAAAAGTTATTAGATCGAAAGTCGTATCAATTATCGGGTGGGCAACAACAGCGTGCTGCAATTGCTACCTGTTTTGCAGCAGCGCCTCAGGTGATGTTGATGGATGAACCCTTTAGTAATTTAGATGTATTATTGGCCGATCACATACGTTTGTATATGATGAAAGAGGTGCGTAAAACAAAAACGAGTTTGATTTTTGTAACACACCAAACGACCGATGCATTGGCATTGGCAGATTATATTTTGGTTGTACGCAACGGTGTTATGGTGCAGTATGGTAGTGTAGAAGAAATCTACGATCAGCCAGCATCGCCCTATGTAGCGGCTTTGTTTTCTGATACCAATTTCTTCCGTTTTTCGAAATTGGAAGAAATTAAATTGAAAGGCTATAAGCCCTGCGAAAAAGAATTGGGTGACAAATTTGTTGCGGGCTTGCGTTCAAATGATATTGAAGTTGTTAAAAAAGGAAAAGGCTTGGTAAAGGCAGTTGTTATTCGTAGGGAATTTCATGGCGACCAATATAAATTATTTTTACGATTGCCGAATAAACTTCAACTGAAAGCCTTTACAGACGATATCACCATTCAGGATGGCGATGTCGTAAAATTGAATTTTAGTTTCGAAGATTTATTGTTGTTTCCGAATCAAACAACATTGGAAGTATAATTGGTGCATTCATTTTTAATCTATTAATAGTATGAATATACGTTGGAAAAAACATCGATTGGATTTTACCTTTCAAGCAGGTACATCAAGAGGGGTGTTGACGCATAAGGATACTTGGTACATCATTGGGTCGCACAATGAAAAAGATTTTTTTGGTGAATGCGGTCCGCTTAAAGGATTGAGTATCGATGATCGACCAGATTTTGAAGCAACATTAGATCATGTGTGTGCACATCTAAATAGACGATCGATACAGGCTTGGGATACATTGGGCTTTGTAGAATCCTTGGTGCCTGAGTTAGATTTGATTGGTTTTCCGTCGATAGTAATGGCATTAGAAACCTTGCAAGCCGATTATCTAAATGCCTGTAAACAAGAAATATTTGAAAGTAGTTTTTATGCGTCTGAAACCCCTATTGCTATTAATGGATTGGTTTGGATGAATGAACCGCAGCACATGCTGGATCAAGTATTGAGTAAAGTTCAAGCAGGTTTTTCGTGTATCAAATTAAAGGTTGGTGCCATTGATTTTGAAAAAGAATGTTGGGTGCTTGGGAAAATACGCGAACAGTATTCAGAAAAGAAATTGATTTTACGTGTGGATGCAAACGGTGCATTTACCGAACACGATGTGTGGAAAAAAATTGAAACACTTTCAAGCTATGGTATTCATTCTATAGAGCAACCCATCAAACCTCAGCAAAATGAATTGATGCGTCAGTTATGTAAAGATGCAGCGGTAGATGTGGCCTTAGACGAAGAATTGATTGGTGTTGCAGGCGTAGATGCGAAAGAAAATTTATTGGAAGAATTGGATCCTCCATTCATTATTTTAAAACCTACATTGTTGGGTGGTTTTGCTGCCACGGAAGAATGGATTCGGGCCGCCGATTATCGTGGTATTGAGTGGTGGGTGACATCGGCACTTGAATCGAACATTGGCTTGAATGCGATTTGTCAGTTTACGGCAACGTATCCTGTTTTTATGCCACAAGGATTGGGGACTGGTAGTTTGTATCACAACAACATCCCTTCGCCGCTTACGGTTTATAATGGTGGTATTTATTACGACAAAGATAAAACATGGGATTTTACTTCTCTTCAAAAATAAGTTAGAAATATGCAGCCACCTATAACGAGATCGATAAATTATGTTGCATTGCTTTTGCAATTTATTTTTTTAATAATATTGTTTGTATTGTTTCAGTTGTCCGGCTCCGACGAAGCAGGGCTGTGGGCAGCGATGGTGTATCTAGTGTTGGCCTACGGTTTGCGTTATTTTGTTCCGCTTGAACATCGTAAAGGTATGCGTGCCTTAAAGCAAGCTGATTATGCCGAAGCAATTGTGTGTTTTGATAAAAGTTTAAACTTCTTTTCAACACATCCGTGGGTAGATCGATTTAGAGTGTTCACTATTTTTAGTGCATCGAAGATGTGTTACCGTGAAATGGCACTAGTGAATAAAGCATTTTCATTGGCATGCATCGACCAGAAGGGTGAAGCAAAAGCATTGTATGAGAAATGTTTGCTAGAATATCCCAAAAGCTCAATTGCATTTTATGCATTGAAGATGATGGAATAATTTATTTTTTTGTTGCTCGTGCCAACGAATGCTTGCGTGGCTTGTATCTCCGCCGTGACCCCAAAAAATGAATTATTGAGTTATTTACTGTTTTTATTCTTCTAACGATTGAGCCGTCATCAGTAAAAAATCAATACTTTTTTTATAATCCAGATAATCGTACTCAATCCCTATTTTTTTGATGTTTTTGTAATAATCAGCCAATTTTGTATAATAATTTTTTTCAAGCTGAATAGAAGCTGCTTTTCTTCCAATAGCTTCTAGTAAAAACCACTTTTCAATTAATCGTGCAGTTCTACCATTGCCATCTTGAAAGGGATGTATTTTTACAAATACTAAATGTATGAATGAAGCATAATAGAATATTTCAAACGCGTTTAATTCTTTTGATTGTAGCGTTTCTATATCTCTGAATAGTTTTTTAAGCTCCTGTTTTAAAATACTCGGACTTGCGGCTAAATATTCAATTTGATCATTGCTGTTCAAAACAAACATTGGATTTGGTCGAATATTTCCTTGTTCGCTTTGCTGTAATAAATTAGAACTTAATATTGAATGTGCTTTTTTTACATTTTCAAGAGTTAAGGTATTCGAATCTATAAAATCGTATGCGGAAAATAAATCATCTGCATTTTTAGTATAATCTGCTTTGAATTTGACATTCATGAATTTGTGCTTAAAAAAGCTGTCAAAATCAATGTCTTCTCCTTCGATTTTAGATGAATATACGGATGAAACAGATTTGTAAAATTGAAAATAATCAACAGGCAATGCAAGTTTCGGCAACCTTTCCATTTTTGCCAATGGTGATTCCGCTACTTGTAAAGTGAATTCGAGTAATAATTCAGATGTTAATATTTCAAAAATCATACATTTCAAATCTTTGTTAAATATAACATATTTACGCTTTCCTTTTTACGTAAATGCCGACCTAATACAAATGTTACTGAAATATGAAATGTTTCATAAAATCTAATTTTTCCTTTACATAATTTTATTGTCAATCATCTGTTGAAAGAAATCTACAATCGATGTTTCAATCGGCCGATATTGGATACCCAATTCTTTTATACCTTTCGAATTGTCGACCTTCCAAACGTGGCCAACATTTTTTGAAATCATCTTTCGTTTAAACCCTGCCAAAGGCGCCATCAGCCACACCATGGATTTTGGTAAGTTGCGTGTTGCAAATGGATATTTGTTTTCGAACGCTTTTTTTAATGTCTGCGATAAATATAAAAAGTTTGTATTTTCGGCAGATGCAATATAACGGCCTTGTGCTTGTGGCGTGAATGCTGCTAAGTAATGCAGTTCGGCTAAATCACGCACATCTACAACGCCAATGTAAAATTCAGGAATGCCGAATCGTGTAGTGCCATCGCCCATTTGGCGTACTATGTTGAAACTTTCAGAAGTTGCAAATGGATTTAAACCTGGACCTATCACTAACGAAGGATTGATACATACCAAGTCCCATCTGTTCTGCGCAATAGCTATTTTCCATGCAGCTAGTTCTGCAACTACTTTTGAATAATTATAAGGTTGATGTGAAAGGGTAGAAGTTGTATTCCACTCTGCTTCGGTAGCTATGCCATTGGGATATTGTTCGCAATCAATTGCATCACCAATAATGGATACGCAGCTGCTTGTAAGTACAACACGTTTTACCGATTCTGTTTTATTTACAGAATTCAAAACATTCTTCGTGCCATTTAAAGCTGGGTCAACTAAGTCGCGTTGGTTGTCTTTTACTTTATTTAAAAATGGTGAAGCCGTATGGAAAACCACTTCGCAACCGTTCATGGCTTCTCCGTAGGAACCGTCAATTAATAAATCGGCTTTAAAATATTTGATAACACCCGGTGCAGTTTCGGCGATAGCATTTAAGTGCGCCAACTTTTTGGTGTGGCTTGGGTTTCTTACCGCAGCGTGAACGGTAAATCCTTCGTCCAATAGTTTTTTTACAATCCAACCTGCTACATAGCCCGTAGCACCCGTTACCAATACTGGATTAGCTTTATTTATCATTGTTGTTTTTTTTTGAATTGTAAGTGTGCTAAAAAGAATCGTCTATTGTTTCAATGTCTGCTTTTATTTTTTTTGTGAGACTCGTAAATACGAGTTCATAGGAGTGGTCAATCCAATCAAAAAATAACTTATCCTTAATGGATCCGTCGCAAATTACGGTATTCCAATGTTTTTTGCTCATGTGATATCCATGTTTTACACAATCGTATTCCTCGCGCAACTCGACTGCTTTTTCTGGATCGCATTTTACATTGAATTGTAAAGGTACTCTATTTAACGAAACCAATAAAAATACTTTTCCGCCTACTTTGAAAACAAGGGTTGACTCATCGAAGGGGAAACATTCTTCTACGGCTTTTTTATGGATACAATATTCACGTAGCATTTCAATATTCATAGGAATTACATTTTGCTAGACTATATTTATAGTATATCGGTTGCGTAGAAAGTAACAAAGTAGTAATAATAATTTAATATGAGAAAATTCACGAGTAGGTATACACAAATTGTTTGCTTCTGCATTAGAATAGCAGTAGTTTAGATGTGTCAAACTTAATACAATTTTATGTCAGCTATTTTAGTTACTGGAGGAGCAGGTTACATTGGTTCGCACGCGGTGCGTGCATTGGCTAATTTAAATTTTGAAGTAATCGTGTTGGATAATTTAGTTTATGGTCACAGAGAAGCCATAATCAATCCAAGTGTACGTTTTGTTGAAGGAGATATTGCCAATAAAGAATTGGTGAAAGATATTCTTAAAAAACATAAAGTAGAAGCTGTTATGCACTTCGCTGCCTATGCCTACGTTGGCGAATCGGTAACAGATCCTGCAAAATATTACAGCAATAATTTAGTCTCTTCCATAGCCTTGTTAGATGCGATGCGCGAAGTAGGCTGTAACAATATTATTTTTTCATCGACTTGTGCATCTTATGGTGCGCCGAAGTATATACCCATCGACGAACAACATCCTCAAGAGCCTATCAATCCATATGGTGCAAGTAAATGGATGTTGGAACGTGTGATTAAAGATTACCACCATGCTTATGGTATCAACTATGCGTTTTTGCGTTACTTCAATGCATCGGGGTGTTCGGCAGATGGCTTGATTGGAGAAGACCACAATCCGGAGCCACATTTAATTCCTTTAATTTTGAAGGCTGTTAAAGGCGAGCGTGATGCCATTACAGTCTTTGGTACCGATTACGATACGCCAGATGGCACCTGTGTGCGTGATTATATTCACGTGGAAGATTTAGCAGATGCACACATCAAAGCATTTACCTATTTGTTAAGTGGTAAAGGACCTGTCATTTGCAACTTGGGTACGGGTATTGGGTATTCGGTAAAAGAAATGATTGAAGCAACTGAACGTGTAACGGGCATGCCTGTTCCCGTTGTCTATGGCGACCGCAGAGCAGGCGATCCGTCGTTTTTAGTAGGGAATCCAGCTAAAGCATTTAATGAATTGGGATGGAAAGCTTCATATACAAAGATCGAGGACATTATTGCAACAGCTTGGAAGTGGGAAAATGGGCAGCGCAAGGGTAGGTATTAGTAAAGCACATTTGTCCTTTGCTTGTACTTTTTTGCACCGCACTTCGTACGGTGTTATTCGTATTCAATCCCTTTCGGGATTGGCGTATCTGTCTTCGTACGGTGTTATTCACATTTAATCA
>JAYTLG010000303.1:0-8484 GCA_043729555.1 Cytophaga sp. | reverse complement strand
TTGTACTTAGTTAGTAGGCATAAATTGTTCGTGCCAAAGTTGAAAGATCACCAAGGCCCAAATACGCTTGCTGTGGTAATTATTGCCAGAACGAAACTCGTCCACGATTTTTTGAACCTCTGTTGCATTAAATATACCTTGGTTCGAAATATATTGTTTGTTTAAATATTGATCGATTAAGTATTGATGCGACTTTTTCAACCACTCTTCCGTTGGCGCAGCAAAACCCCATTTTGTTCTGTAAATTAATTCTTTTGGAACATACTTTTCCAATGCTTTTTTTAGAATGTATTTTTGCGTCTTATTTTTTATTTTTAATTCAACGGGTAGGTTGATTGCAAACTCCACTAAATTATAATCTAAAAACGGACAGCGTACTTCAAGTCCGTGGCGCATCGACGCAATGTCCATTTTATACATTAAGTCGTCTGCTAAGTAATGATTCACATCAAAAAAAGATACCGCTTGTTCATTTTTTAAAGAAATTTTTTCAACCGACTCCCAATACGGTATCGTTGTTTGATGTTTGTAATTGTAGTTTAATAAAGAACTTATTTCACGTTGCGTAAACATTTGTTGCTCTTGAGACCACAAGTTTATGTAAGGGTATTTGTCTTTCCATCCATCAAAAATTCGCGCTTTATTGGAAGCCCGTTTCCCAAGCATTTCTAATATACTTGCGGCAACCTTCAGTGAAGCTTTCCCTCCAATACGTTTTAAGGTATCTATCCTGTTGTACCAATAATAGGTATTGTATCCCATAAACAATTCATCCGCGCCATCACCAGTTAAGGCAACCGTAGTATGTTGACGTGTTACTTTTGAAATGAGTAAACTTGGCAATACAGATGAAACGGCAAACGGTTCGTCATAGGATTCAACAGCATCTTTCAATACTGAAAAGATGTCTCCGGCTGGCAGTCTGTATTCGTGGTGATTTGTTTTTAAAATGTCAGCAACTTGTTTCGCATAACCACTTTCGTCGTATTTTTTTTCATCAAATCCAATAGTAAATGTTTCAACAGGTCGATTGCTATTTTCTTGAAACTTTGCAGTTATTAAAGATGAATCTACGCCGCCACTCAAAAAAGAACCAATTGGCACATCGCTTATCATACGCGACTTTACAGAATCGGATAATAAGGTATGAAATTCTTCTAAGGCATCTTTTTCTTTTATTTGAGCTGGATTGTATTTTTCGCGTAAATCATAAAAACGTTTGATACTTACCTGTACTTTATGTGTTAGTTCAATGTAACAACCATTGGTAAGTTTTTTTATGTTTTGAAAAATAGTGTTTGGCTTGGGAATGTATTCAAGAAATAAATAATCTGCTAAGGCTTCTGTGTTTATTAATCTTGGAATGGGCAACGTTACTAGTGCCTTGATCTCTGATGCAAAGGCAAACCCATCAGGGCCATCGTAGTAACACAAGGGCTTAATCCCAAATCGATCGCGCACCAATGTCAATCTTTCTTCTTGTGTATCCCAGATGGCAATGGCAAACATGCCATTAAATTCTTGAAAAGCTCTAGGACCTTTTAATGCAAAGAGCTCAATAATAACCTCTGTATCGCTGGTTGTTTTTGTCGCAATATTGTATTTGATGGCTATCTCTTTGTAGTTAAAAACTTCGCCATTATAAACCATTACATAGCGATTGTCCTTGGAATAAAAGGGTTGATTGGCAGCATCTGATAAATCAAGAATACTCAATCTTCGATGTCCTAAAAATATATTTTGTTGTTCATTCGAATAAAAACCTTCGGCATCTGGACCTCGATGCTTTAATGCCCGAGTTGTCTTATGAAGATCATCAAGTGTCCATTTAGAAGAAATAAAACCAGCAATTCCGCACATATGAGACAAGTTAAATTTTCAGAAAGCAAAAAACAACTTTCGATACAACAATCAAAAATAAAAAGCGGCGGCGTTCTTTAATTTAGAATACCACCTTAATACAATCGGTCTTCTAAATCAAAGGGCAATACATAATTCATGCGCTCAAGCCCAATATTATAAGGGATAACAATAAATTCTCCGTTGATATACCAATAAATTTGTTTGGATATGGAAGATTCGGAATTGTGAAAAACGTCATCCGTAAAATGCACTAAAAACTGCATACCTACTTCAAGCGCGATGTCGTCATCTATCGTTTTACAAATAAATGTATCTTTATCGGGGAGCGCTACAAGTGCGCCGTGTACACCTTGCAAGGCAGGATATTCTTCCAAATATAATATTGCGGTAGTTTTAAAAGCATCGTGGCCAGACAATGTCAACATGCCCGCTTGTGGATTGCCTTCGTATGGTTTTACAACACGATGATAGGTTTCTTGTACATTGCGTAAGGCGCGTTCAAAAAGTTCTGCCTCTGTCTTGTCCCATGCAGCGGCGTTTGTGCGCACTAGATGTTCAATTGAAGAAGGGTGATCTAATACCAAAATTGTAAGTGTGTCGTCAATATCTTCGCACACAAAAAAAGCTTCTTGAGGAAACGTTTCAAGATTAGACTTGCTAATAATACGAATCGACAAATAACGTGCAAAAGCTTCGTAGCCTTCTTCTTCCTGCACTGCAGATTGAAATACAAACGGAATGTGCTCTTCTTCTGATTTGTGTTGATACAAATTAGGCGTGCCTGCATGTTCAATATCCTTTATGGATTCCGTTTTATTTTCTGAATCTTTGGCGGGATATATAAATCCTAAATATTTTTTAAAGAAGCTTTTCATTCTAGCTCAGCAATTAAGCCGCAAGATACAACAGTATAGAGGAAAAAATGAAATTTGTTTGAAGAGTTATTCAACCGATTGCCAACATTGGCTTTGGCTAATTAGGTGCCTTATAAATGAGGAAGTTAGGATTAACTAATAATTTTTACTGTTTATAAAAAAGAGCCTTTTTAAAAACATATCTTTGAGCAAATTATTGTGAATGAAAATGAAAAACGAAGTTCTAGAACATTGGGATATTAACTACTTGGTTTCTTTTTTATATATTTTTTTAGCCGAATCCGATTTTGTAGTAAATGCAGAAGAAGCGGCAACATTGAATAAAAGTTTGCGCGATACACTCATCAATGTATTTTATCAAACGGAAGAACAATTGGAAGGTATACTTACGGAAGTAGGTGCTTATACGCACACACACTCGGAATCTGAAAAAATGGAATTGATAGAAGCCTTGGCAAGCAAGATTGATATAAGTTTTGAAATTTATGAACTCATTGTTCAAGAATTAAATAAAATTGCCAAAAGTGATAAATACGTTTCTGTTGAAGAACATTCATTGATGTATTACATTCGATTAAAATTAAATAAAGATTACGATAGTAATTAAATTTGCATTTATAACAAGCTACGCTTCAAATGAATTTACCAGCGTAGATTCATACAATGCTTTCATTAAATTATTGTGGTACTTAACGGGGCCTTCTACTTCTATTACTAAATAAATTTGCCCTACACGCTTCCCTTGATTAATAACCTTTAAGCTTAAATTGTGCGATTTAATTAATTGCTTTATCGTGGGGATATTTTCTGTATTGTTTGCCAAATGAATACGATAAGTTTTTTCTCTATTTGTACGGTCAATGTATCTCTGTAACCAAGAGAAAGACAATAATATAATCAAAATCATTACTACAGATATAACTGCTATTCCAAACAAGCCAAAGCCAACCATCATACCAACAGCTGCAGCCACCCATATAACAGCGGCCGTTGTAATGCCTTTAATTGTACCGCCCTCTTTGTAAATAACACCTGCTCCTAAAAAACCAATACCCGTTACAATGGTTGAAGCAATACGCGTTGGGTCACCTTGACCCACCAATGCAACCGAAACCAATGTAAACAAGGTGGATCCTAAGGTTATTAATATAATGGTTCTAAAACCTGCAACCTTACTTTTATATTCCCGCTCTGCCCCAATCAATGCGCCTAAAGACAATGACAGTAGCAACTTAATAAGTGGCATTTCGATGTTTTCTAACTCTATTAAAAAGTCGCCAATCAAATCCATACTTTTATAATTTTTTAGTTATTCGTTTTGCTCTACTTCTAAAGCTTGGTGTTGCAAAAGGCAACTGGTCCTCAATAATTATTTTTAATTCGTTTCCCAATTCTGGGAAATGTTGAACAATGTTAAATGCTGCAGTCATTGCAAAAGCTTTTACAGCACATTCTTCTTTGGGGTCGTGCAACATCGCAAACAGTTTATCAATAAGCTCGCCTTGATGTTTTTCTGGTATTTGCATCGATTGCAAGATCCTCAAACTGTTTCTACGCACACTTCCATGTATAGGTTCGTCCAAACACCCAATCAGTTGTGGTATGTAGGTATCAAACAGCTGTGGCTTCAAATCATATGCTTTGCTCGCAGCCCAAGATGCGCGCTGCACAATGATTTTTTCAGTTGCTAAAAAAGAATCCATTAAGCTTTTCAAATTGTTTGGAGATTCAACAGCCCAAGCACCAATTTTAGTGGCTTGTGTTAAACTGTAGTTCGACAACAACTCTTCCCGTAAATTCATCTTTAGTTGTTTAAGAGCGAATCAAATACATCTCCTAAGCGCGCCACTTCATGCAACTGAATGCTAAAGCGTTTTGCATCCAAACTTTTCATGTTGTATTTAGAAATAAAGATGTGCTTAAAACCTAGTTTTTCTGCTTCCGAAATGCGTTGCTCGATTCTGTTCACCGCACGAATTTCGCCACCCAAACCAACTTCGCCTGCAAAGCAAACGTCTGTAGGGATTATGGCATCGTTAAACGAAGAAACCAAACTTACGCATACCGCCATATCTAAAGCAGGATCTTCTACTTTTATACCGCCTGCAATATTTAAGAAAACATCTTGTGCACCAAAACGCATACCTCCTCGTTTCTCTAAAACAGCTAACAACATATTTAAACGCTTCGAGTCAAAACCCGTGCAGCTGCGTTGTGGCGTTCCGTAAGTGGCAGCGCTCACCAACGATTGTATTTCTATAAGCAAAGGTCTATTGCCTTCAAGTGTAGCACCAATGGCAACACCGCTAATTTCTTCGTCGCGCTGCGACAATAATATTTCAGATGGGTTTGTAACTTCGCGCAAACCTTCTGCCGACATTTGATAAATGCCCAATTCGGATGTTGAACCAAATCTATTTTTTGTAGTGCGTAAAATGCGATACGATAAATGTCGATCTCCTTCAAATTGCAACACCGTATCCACCATGTGTTCCAATACCTTGGGGCCAGCAAGGGTGCCTTCTTTGGTGATGTGGCCAATTAAAAAAACAGGGGTGCCACTTTCTTTTGCATATTTTAATAACTCTGATGTACACTCACGCACTTGTGATATACTGCCAGAGGCAGATTCAATAAATGTAGAATGTAAGGTTTGTATCGAATCAATTACCAGTACTTCTGGTTGAAGTGCTTCAATCTGTTTGAAAATGTTTTGTGTAGATGTTTCTGTTAGTATGTAGCAATTTTCAGAAGGCACTTCGATACGTTCTGCGCGCATCTTAATTTGTTGTTCGCTCTCTTCGCCCGATACATATAATACTTTAACGGTGGACAGCTTCAGCGCTACCTGCAACATCAAGGTTGACTTGCCAATACCTGGTTCGCCGCCGATCAATACAATAGAGCCTGGCACAATACCACCACCCAATACACGATTCAATTCGCCATCAGGTGTAATGATGCGTTGCTCTTGACTGTAAGTGATTTCTTTAAGGTGTCGAGGTTTGGACGCTACTTTTGTAGATGAGCTATTCCAAGAAGTTTTATCTTCCTTTTCAATCACTTCTTCTACATAGGTATTCCATTCGCCGCACGATTGACAGCGCCCTACCCATTTGGGCGATTGTGCGCCACAACTCTGGCAAAAATAGGCAGACTTTACTTTGGCCATAATTTCTTTATTAACGTGGTGTACAAAATACGAAGAGTATAGGAGAAATGAAAAAAGGTTTGTCACAAAGACTTAATTTGCCGAGGAACGCTACTCTGTCGGCTTTAAAATTTCTTCTAAAATGTTTAAATGGATTTTCCCAGATTATATCAAAGGCAATATAGCTTGACGTTCTAAAATCTTCAGCCCTACCAAACAGGTCATTCATATACCCTAGGCTATAAATCGTCGACGTATTTTTTGGTTTGAAGGAATAAAATAAACAGATACGAGTCTCCTGATAACTAAAGGTAGACCATTGTTTCTCGGGATTTGTTGATTCACTCGTTGAAAAAAGTGCTTCAATTGTTGTACTTATTCGGTGCGCTTTGCTTTTGTCCAAGTTAAGTTCTGCTTGCACTTTAATGCGTGAGCGTAATTCATATCGAACATTTGGTTGTTGAAAATCGGGTTCAAAAAAAGATCTAAACTCTTGGCGAAAGGTAGCTTCAAACTTAACATTACGTACTGTCAATTGATAAATAATCTACCATATACTCTAAACTCTTGCATGGTTGGAGGCGAAGCGGCTTCGTATGGGGCTGTTGTCAAGTACTCATTTTTATTGCGATAACTCCCGGCAACAGAATACCTCCAATGTTTATGAAACCGATGATAAAATTCTTGATTTAAAACAAAAATAGAATGCTCAAAGAATGGGTTGGTGGTAGCTGGAGAGCTAATACGGCCGAAACCTATATAACTAAACGATTCTCTTTTATTTGCAGAATCTAAGAATTGACGAATACCAAACGCAGTCCAAGCAGCGGTATTGGTAGTGCCGAGGTCTGGAGGGCTAATTTGCGCACAACTTTGCTTTGTATACATAATACCAAACACTAGCAGAAACAAAAGGCGTACATGCATAAATCGTTGAATCTTCCATTAACTATTTATAAAAATAGGTATTAAAAACAGAATAAATCTAGAATAAAAACAAGAATGCGCCTCTGAAATAATCAAAGACACATTCTTGTTCAAGTGCTTATAAAATTACTTTATAAACTTGCCCGTCCAAGAAGTTTCGTCATTAGAAACCGTTATTACATAACAGCCTGCATTCAAGTCTGAAACACCAATAACATTTTCGTTTGTGTTCGATCCTTGTTTAACCATTCTTCCCTCCGTACTTGTAATCGTCCATTTTGTAAATGTAATGTCTTTCGAAATTGTTACTACATCCTGTACAGGGTTGGGATAAAGTTCTATTGCTGCATGTGCTGTTGGAGCTATAAAATTCAAACTTAAATCAACACCATATACATAACTTGCTGTATATTCATATTTGTTCGTGTTGTATGTGTAAACTTTTTGCGTTAAGATTTCATTGTTTGCATTCAACACATAATAATACCTCGTGTTTTGTAATGGGTTGGCGCCTATTTGATAGTAATACGAAGAGTCGATTTTTAATGGATTTGTTGGGCTGTAATAATGATCTTGGTATTCTCTTTGTTGGAGAAAACTATTATAATCAGCTAAATATATTGTATCCGTTTTTATGGTTCCATTTGCATTATATACAATAGAAAGACCTCCAAAAGTTAAATATGAGCCAGTATAAGGCTTTAACGTTATATCTTTAATCTTTCCGTTTGCATGATAGATAACATCATATTGCGCATAGGTATCTAAGGTGTTGTTTTCGGTATCATAAATTGTTTCGCTGATACCCGTTATTGTTGTGCCGGATAAAAAGAAAGTGTCCTTCGCAAATAGCGTATATGGACCGGAATTCGTTTCACGCACTTCAAGAATATATGAAACATAATTCGCTGTTTTTGTAACACTAGACTTGCTTTCTACAGTGCCAATAAAGTCAATTGATTCTTTGTATGCTTCATACAAAGGTAAATCACTGTATTTTTTTTGTCCTGTTTCAGAAATTACAAAGCCATAAACTATTTCGCCAAAATACTGGGTGCGTTTAGAATAGTCTGCTTTTATTTTAGGCGTTGTTAATTCAAAGCTTAAATAGTCTAGTGGTGTATTAGGTATTACAGTTAACTCGAACTGGGCATGGGTAGAAATTGTAATGCACATGCTGGCAAAAAGTAAAAATTTTTTCATAGTTGGTTGTTTGGTTAAAAGTGATTTTATTCCTCTTTCGTGAATTTGTTTAACAGTTGATACATCCACTGATTTGCTTTCAATGTATTGTCGTCGTTATAAAATGTTTCTTCCTTTTGAATATATGGACCTTCAATTAAATCATTTTGGCAAAATTCGCTGATTGTTTTAATAGCTTCGCTTGTCATTTCTAAATGGAACTGCAATGCCAATACATTGTCGCCATACGAGAACGCTTGATTTTCGCAGGCTTCAGAGGAAAACAAACGCGTTGCCCCCTTTGGCAAATTGAAGGTTTCACCATGCCAGTGAAATACATGTATCGTGTCAGGTATCCCAGATAACAATTCATGATTTTTACCTTCAGCTGTTTTGGTGATTGGCATCCAACCAATTTCTCTAAATGTGTTTTTTGAAACGGTTGCACCCAATACTTCCGCAATCAATTGTGCGCCCAAACAAATG
>JAYTLG010000302.1:0-13348 GCA_043729555.1 Cytophaga sp. | reverse complement strand
ATACGTACCACAACCCCCAAAGGTATATAAATATCCATTTCCACCTACAGTAACTACAGCAGCTGAACCAATTTGAGAAGCAGAAACAGCTGTAGCGTTTACTAAATTTGTTGCATTTCCTGTTAATGCAGTACTATTACCAGCCAATACTTGTTGCGCAAAGTTGGCATTGCCCCCATTGTTCATACCTGTTTGTCCAGCCCAAGCACCACCCCACGACCATACGTTGCCATTTTTATCAATGGCAACATAATGTTGATCACCACCTGTTACTTCAATAATATCCGTTAAAATCCCTCCACCCATTGTTCTAACGGGAGTAGCACAAAGTGAAAATTTCGTTGCATTAAAATCGGCATTAATACCCAAAGAACTATTGGTATTTAAACCCCAAGAATATACCCCACCACTTGCTGTTAAAGCCACAGCACTAACATCACTGGCATCAACAGAAATAACATTCGTTAATGGGTTTCCAAAACAATCTTTTACATAAACAGGTGTATTGGAAAAATCCATGGTACCATCATTATTACCCAACAATCCTGCAGTATACCAGCCTTGTGCACCACTTGAACCATATTCAATACCAACATTTGAGCCCCAAGACATTAATGCGTTGTTTGGTCCAACAATTGCATAGGAAGCAGAGTTACCACCAGATATAAATTTTACATCTGACAAAAATGTACCCGTACCACCGTCTGCAGCAGTCTGTAAGCCTCTCAAAACTTTTACAAGTGTATATACATTGTTTGCTGCCGTACAATTTGTACCTACCTGAACACTTGCTCTTGAGCGACCGCCCGTTCCATTACCAACCTGGCCATCACAATTGATACCCCATGCCCAAACATTTTTATTACAATCTAAGGCCAATACGTGACCACCAGATCCACCATCCGCTTGCAAAATCTGCAAGCCTCCTGGGATCGGTACATTTGTAGGTACATTGACATTGGGATTGGCAGCGCCTGTTCCCAATTGGCCTGTTGTGTTTTGTCCCCACGTATATATGGTTCCATTTGAACAAACAGACACGGAAAATCGTCCACCACCAGAAATGGTAAATTCTTGCGAAAATACATTGAATGTTGTCAAAAACACGATGACAAAAACAATCCAATTACGACCTTTTGATTTTAACATAAATCAACAATTTTAAATTTTTTAAAACCTACTTCCTTGTTAAACGTGCGAAAGTTATGGCATTTAACCACGAATTTACACTATTTTTTAGAGATAACGACATGTGCATAAAAAAAGTTGGAAATTATTTTCACTTATTTCATGAACAGATTGCATTTCTGCAAGATATTATTCTTGTGGTTATATACTATATAGAATACGAAAGGTAACAGGTGAGTACCAGAACAATTCAAAAATATTTTTTAAAAGTGGTGTTTATTACAATATATGAGTTAATAATATACTGAATGTAAGTATGTTGAATATTTTTAAAGGTCAGTAGCAAACACCACTATTTCAGAAAATTAAAGCGCTATAAAATACAAGATTTTGTATTTTATAGCGCTTTATAGGTTTCCATAACTGCTCGTATCTGTCCGTATGTAATGGTTTCGTCGAGCCGTTCTTTGATTGTTTTGGATGACAATAAACCAATTTCATCAATTACAGCAGTTATCTTCTGCTGCGTTTCGCTATCAACCAGCTGTTCTAATTTTATTTCGCCAGTAGCAATAAATGAGCATAAATGTCCTTCTATCGTTGAGTATGCGAAGTTGCGCTCCACAGCAATTTCTTCGGTTGTTTTGCCCGCCTGAAACATCTCTAAACTAATGCGATGGCTTTCGCCTTTTTTAGCTTTTGCTGGTTTTTCAACCGACACTACTAGCTCTTCTGCAACTTTTGGCTTACCTTTCTTTAATATTTCAGACACATCTGTGCCAGCCAATAAACCTTCGGCATATAATTTCGCTTGGTCGATGTTTGCTTTCTGTCTTTTAATAACCCGCAACATCAACTGTACGTCTTTAATATATTTCTTCGTTTTTTTCTTCGGAATCATCACTTCAATGTGTTCCGCTAAGAGATTGATACACTCAGGTACTAATCTATTTTCAAAATAAACAGCGGCATTGCTCACGCGTTGATGTAGATGCTGATACCCTTCTTTTTCAACGGTCGGCAATATGCGATCTAATTCACCCGAAAATTTCAAACCTACTTTATGCAGGTCTGCTAAACAGGCATGTACAGCTTTTAAACAATCAACAGCCATCTGCTGATCCGAGAGTTGCCTTTCGCCTGCATAGGTATATTGCTCGAAACTTTCGTGAACCAAATCGTCAAATTGAAATGCCTTTTTAAAGGACATCGCTAAAAATTTTTGTTGCTGCACTTTTAAATATCCCTCTAATTGATTTATGGGATGCGTTACTTGCAAATACTTTAAAATGCGTTCGTCCACACGAATACTATGTGGTGTTATCTTCGAATACAAAACCATTTCCTTTGTAGATGTTAGTCTACTCAAGGCTACATATACTTGACCAGCAGCGAATGAGTCCCCTGCATCAATGATTGCTCGCTCGAATGTAAGGCCTTGGCTTTTATGTATGGTTATAGCCCAAGCCAACCGTAAAGGGTACTGTACAAAGGATCCAAGTTCTTCTTCTTCAATTTTATCGTGTTCTTTATTCGCCTTATACCGAATGTTTTTCCAGGTTTCGCGTTCAACCTTCATTTCATCGGCACCCGAAACGGGTTTAACCATAATATATTCGTCGGTCAATTCCGTTACAACTGCCAACATGCCATTATAAAATTTGCGGTTATCCCCTTTGTCGTTTTTAATAAACATCACTTGGGCATCAATTTTAAGATGCAACTGCGCATCTACAGGATAGCTCCGCTCATTAAAATCGCCCGACACAAATGCTTTGTATTTTTTTTCTTCAGTTGTTAACTGATTCAGTTGAAAACGATTGATCGTCTCTGCTTTATCGTTATGTGTAGTTAAGGTAATGTATGCGTCGCCCGGTGCAGGACGAAACGCTGAATTAAAATGGGTATTTAAATGTTCTAAGTCTGTTGGGTTCGCAGTGTTTACACGTATGCGATTTAATATATCTAAAAATATTCCATCCTTTTGACGATACGTTTTTTGCAATTCAATCACCAATGGATTCAGTGCTTTCAGCGCGTGTGCTTCGAAAAAAAATGGGCTATCGTAATACAATTGCATGACATTCCATTCTTCGTTGCGCACTACTGGCGGCAATTGATATAAGTCGCCAATAAACACCATTTGCAAACCGCCAAACGGACTTTCATTTCCACGATAATGTCTTAATAAGGTGTCAATTGCATCGAGCAAATCTGCTCGCACCATCGACACTTCATCTATAATCAATACTTCTAATTCCTTAATGACATCAATCTTAGCTGCGCTTAAATGAGATGTTGTAAAAAGTGATCGTTGATCGCAAAAGTTTTGCTCGTCTTGAAACGATTGACTTGATTTTGTTGGTAGAAAGGGCTTGAACGGTAATTGAAACAAGGAATGTAGCGTAACACCACCGGCATGTATTGCAGCAACCCCTGTAGGTGCAGCAATGGCAAGTTTTTTAGGAGTATGGTCGCGCAATTGTTTTAAAAAAGTGGTTTTACCTGTTCCCGCTTTCCCAGTTACAAATACAGATTTCGCTGTGTGTGCCACAAACTGACAGGCCATTTCAAAGGGTATATTTACGTCGATATCTTCGGAAGCTGTCATAGTTTATTATATAGTTGCGAGGTTCTATTTACTAGGTCCTAGACACTAGAATGCGTTTTTCCGCCATGGCGGACACTTAGTTAAAGGTAAGAAAAATTTATTGAGTACTCGTTTATGGGAGCTGGATTCTAGGTCCAAAACACATTAATTAACTATTGATAAAATAGCTGCCAGAGGCTAGTTTCTAGACAATTGGGGAATCTAATCGATTCGCCACGACGAATTCAGAATAAATACGATTCATAAATAACAAACCCCGCTAATATAGCAGGGCTTGTTATTTATCTGTCAAGGAAATAGTGCCTAGTAACTGAAAACTTTTTTCGTGTCGCAACTACTTAAAATCCAACAGTTCAACTTCAAATATCAATATGGAATTTGGAGGAATAGTTCCTGCGCGTTGTGCACCATATCCTCTATATGAAGGAATATACAAAATGCCTTTTTCGCCTTTATGCATAAACGGAATGCCTTCGTCCCACCCTTCAATTACGTGCCCTTGACCAATCACAAAGCTGAATGGTTGCCCCCCATCGCGTGAGCTGTCAAATATTTCACCATTTAATAAATAACCGGTGTAATGTACCGTTACTTTATTTCCTTTCTTGGGTTTTGCACCAGGCCCTTCTTGAACAACTTGATAGTACAGGCCTGTAGCGGTATCCAATATTGCCGGAATATTGTTGTTTTTAATATATGCTGCTAAAGCAGCATCTTCGTCTATTTGTGATTTTTTTGCCATAGCCCTTTGTTCTTCTCTAAATTCATCTATTGTTAATATCTCATGCATCTTCACTTCAAAACGCAAAAAGCTTCCTTTGTCAATATACGCAGGCAATTCTGCACCGATACCTTTTTTAAAAAGGGTGTCAGCAGAAATCCAAAACGCACAACTGTCGCCCTCTGAAAGCATTGCTAAAGCTTCTTCAAACGAAGTGGGGAAGGTTGGCTTTTGCAACGTAGTAATTACCATGTTGTTTTCAGCTACGGTATTGCGTAAAAGTGAATCTTTGCTGTTGTATAATTTGAAATGCAATTTTACCACATCGCCCATGTCTCCAGGTCTCCCAGGAACATCTTCTCGAAACTTATATGCTAGGCCAGTTGGTGCATACGCTACATCTTTCTCTTTGAACAAGCTATATTTACTTGGGGTCTTAGAAGATTTTTTTTGCGCAATTGCCGTAAAGCCAGTAAGGCTTATTACAAGTAAAATGTAAAATATGCGATTCATAATTCGAACGATTAATTATTGTAGTTCTACTTCGAATAATAAAGGCGCGTCGGGAGGTATAACGCCACCAGCACCTCGTTTACCATAAGCCAAACGTGAAGGAATTAATATTAGTGCCTTGTCGCCTTTTTTTAATTTTAAAAACGCTTCATCCCAACCCACAATCACTTGTTTGGTGTCGACTGCAAATTTAAATTCATTGCCTAGAGTACTTTTGTCAAATTCTATGCCGCTGATTAAAAGCTTTCCTATATACGAAGTAGTAACCTCTTCTTTAGACTGAATGTATGTTTTGCTTATTTTACTCTTTTTTAAAACGACAACATAAGCACCGCTTGGTGTTGCAATGCCTTTTAATTTATGTGTCAACAAATAATGTTGAATAATAATGCTGTCTTTTTTAAATGTTTGCACTTCCGTTGCATCGACCGCTGGTGCTGTTGGTTGTTCCTCTACTTGATGTTCCTTTTCCTGTAAAGCCATTACTGAATCAACAAACTTTTTAGAGTATACAGCATCCATTTTTACAATCATCTTAATTGTACTGCCAGCTTCAATGTGTTCTGGTCGAGGTTGACGAAATGTATTTGTATATAATGAATCTGCATTCAATAAAAACACAGCACTATCGCCTGCAGTCAACAAACGAAAACCTTCTTCGATACCGCCTTTGTGCGCTACTTCAGGGGTAGGAATGCCTACTGGTTCTCTATTTTTAAATTGAGAATCTAAAATTGAATCTTTGTTGTTTTGAATTTCAAACCAAAAAGACATATAGCCTTCGCTTTCAGGAAATCCATTACCAGCAGAATCCTTCACAATGCGATATTCCAAACCGCTAGCTGTTTTTGAATATGGATTAGCTTTTTTAGCCGGTGTTGTAGTTTTTTTATTTTGTGCCTGTAAGCCAAAGCTGCACATGCAAAATAAAATACCGAAAATGATTAAACGATTCATATTGTTTTATTTTTTTATTTCGACTGTAAACATCAATGGCGCATTAGGTGGAATGGCATTGCCTGCACCTAAAGGACCGTAAGCCAAACGTGATGGTATCAACAAGATTGCTTTTTCACCACGTTTTAATTTTTGAAAGCCTTGATCCCAACCTTTAATTACTTGGCCTATACCAACGGTAAATTTAAAGTATTCGCCTGCTAGCGACTTATCAAATTCAGTGCCTTCAATTAATAAGCTTCCTACATAGCTTGTTTCAACTATATCGCTTGGGGAAATGTATAAATTTGTTTCTTTATTTTCTTTCAGCTTAACCACGTATGCACCGCCAATAGTAGCTACACCTTTTAGTTTATTTTTTGTTAAATACTCTTGAATGATGATGCTGTCTTTTTTGTACGTCTCTCGTTCTATTGCAAATGCTTCTGCATTTTGTTCATTTTGAACAGCCATAACAGAATCTACAAATTTCTTCGTGTACACTTTAGCCATACGCACAATCATTTTAACATTTCTACCCGACCTAAATGATTCTGGCAAAGGCCTGTTAAATGTGTTTGTATATAATGAATCTGCATTTAATAAAAATACCGCACTATCTCCTTCTGTAAGTATATGAAAGCCTTCTTCGATACTGGCTTTATGTAAAACTTCAGGTGTAGGAATTCCTACTGGATTTGGATCACTAAATTGGCTATCATATACAGAGTCCTTGTCTGTTTGGATTTCAAACCAAAAAGTAATGTAGCCCCCTTTTTCTGGATACACTCCTCCAACAGAATCTTTAATAATTAGATATTCCAAACCGCTAGCAGTTTTTGAATACACGTTGGATTTATTAGATGGCGATGTAGTTTTTTTATTTTGTGCGTGCAGGCCAATGCTGCACACACAAAATAAAATAGTAAAAATGAATAAGCGATTCATGTTGTATTATTTTTTCACTTCAACCGTGAACATCAATGGTGCATTTGGTGGAATTGCACCACCTGCACCTTCTGGGCCATAAGCCAAACGTGATGGTATCAATAAGATTGCTTTTTCACCACGCTTTAGTTTTTGAAAACTTTGATCCCAACCTTTAATTACTCGACCCATACCAACTGGAAATTTGAAAAATTCGCCTGCTGGAGACTTATCAAATTCTGTACCTTCAATTAATAATTTACCTACATACGTAGTTTCAATTGTGTCGCCTGGAGAAATGAATAAATCTGTTTCTTTATTTTCTTTCAACTTAACAACATAAGCACCACCAAGTGTAGCTTGACCTTTCAAATTATTTTTCTTTAAATAATCCTGAATAATGATACTGTCTTTTTTGTAGGTTTCACCTACTGCTAAAATCGCAAGCTCTTGTTGCTCTTTATTAGCAGCCATTGCAGAATCAACAAATTTCTTTGTAAAAATTTTATCGATACGAATAATCATACGAACATTACTACCAGGTTTAACCGTAGCTGGCAATGGTCTATGGAATGTGTTTGCATATAAAGAATCTGCATTTAATAAAAACACAGCACTATCGCCCTCTGTAAGTAATGTAAACCCTTCTTCAATACTTGCTTTGTGCAAAATTTCAGGTGTTTCAATCATTACTGCATTTGGATCTTTAAACTGACTATCAATTGTAGAGTCTTTATCTGTTTGGATTTCAAACCAAAAAGTGATGTACCCACCTTTTTCTGGATATACTTCGCCTACAGAATCTTTTAAGATTTTATATTCCAAACCACTTTCGGTTTTGTCATATTTACTGCAAGATGTGATACTTGTTGCTAGCAAGATTGCGCCAGCCAATAGTGATAAACTGTTCTTTAACATAGAAATTTTTCTTTACGTAGATTTTCGAGTAATTCTTCTTTATAAGTAGATACTATTTCACGGAAGTTGCGCACAGTTTCTGGTAGTGATTTAAGTGATCTACCACCAGAAGCATTTTTGTGGCCGCCTCCTTCAAAATGAGTACGAGCAAATACATTAACATTAAAATCGCCTTTAGAGCGAAACGAAATTTTGACACCATCTTCGCGTTCAATAATCATGGCAGCAAGCACTACTTTGTCTAATGAGAGCGCATAATTTACCAAACCTTCCGTGTCGCCCGTTTTTGCATCAAAGCGTTGTAATTCTTCCGCGCTTAAATACATGAAAGCAGTATAGGAATCGGCCAACACAACTAATTTTTCAGATAGGCAAAAGCCTAATAAGCGTAAACGCTCTTCTGAATTTGTATCAAATATCAAACGGTGTACACGCGACGAGTCTAAATTCCACTCATATAATTCAGCAATAATTTTATGGACCTTTTGATCGGTATTTGAATGGCGGAACGAACCCGTATCCGTCATAATGCCAGCATAAATACATTCTGCAATATACGTGTCCATTAAATGGCGGCCTTCCAAACCAACAATCAATTCATATATTAAAATACCCGTAGCGGCTGCTTTAGTGTCGGAGATTGAAATTTCAGCAAAATTTTGTGGTTCAAGGTGGTGGTCAACCAAAACCTTTATGGCTTTGGACTTACCAACTAGGTTGCCCAATTCATTTATTCTACCTAATGCATTGAAATCCAAACAAAAAATAATGTCTGCTGCTTCAATATATGCTGCTGAACGCTCCTCTTTCCCCTCGCTATATACCCACACCGACTCATTCCCCGACATCCAATCTAAAAAAGTAGGATAGTCTGAAGGTACAATTACTTGAACATCGTGTTTTAGTTTTTTTAAAAAACGTGCCAATGCCAACGAAGACCCAAGGGCGTCTGCATCTGGCTTGTGATGTGTTGTAATAACAATTTTCTTAGGTGTAGCTAAGAGCGGTTTTAATTCGTTCAGCTGTTGCTGCATCTAACTATATTATCTCAATTAAATGGTGAGACAAACAAAGGTCAAAATAAATAGTAGAAAAAACAACCTGTTTGCACCTCATTTTTTGAATTAAACCTATGGAATGTCAAGTAATTATTTATTTTTGTTCTATTACATAACCAATACGACTATGACGGGAAATAAAACCTTTTCAATGATTAAACCAGATGCGGTAAGAGATGGGCATAGTGGCGGTATTTTAAAAATGATTGAAGCTGCAGGTTTTAGAATTGTAGCGATGAAATTGACATACCTAAGTGCCGAACGAGCTGGGCAGTTTTATGCTGTACATGTTGATAAACCGTTCTACAAGGACTTAAAATCAATTATGTCTGAAAGTTCTATAGTTGCGCTTATTCTAGAAAAAGAAAATGCGGTTGAAGATTTCAGAAAATTAATAGGGTCTACAAATCCTGCGAATGCAGCTGAAGGGACCATTCGTAAATTATTTGCCAAATCGCTAGAGCGCAATGCGGTCCATGGGTCGGATTCAGATGACAATGCTGCTATCGAAGGAAATTTCTTTTTTAGTGCCTTTGAAAGATATTGATAGTAGGCTTACTAGTGGATTCGGTTGTTGGTGCGCCGCAATGTCTTTTACGCACAACACGAACTTCTCAGCTGGCGGAAACACCAACAACTGCTGCGAATAGAACTATATTATTAGCTCATTAGAAACCAATGCCATCCTTTAAAGGGATGGCATTGGTGTTATTTCTCCTGATTAGCACTCACCATTTCACCTAACTATAGTTACTCTCTGTTGCACCCTCGCCGCGGCGAAGGCGCAACGAGTTGAGACGTTTTTGGATTAAGGTTGGGAACGCCAACATGGTCATACAGTCCAAACCTTCATCAACGGTTTTATTGTTTTAAGATTCTAAGAGATTTAATGTTACCTTACATGGACAACTATTATAATTATGGTTATACTAATTGCATTTATCGTTACGATAGGGGCTTTCTATTTGCCACGTTTCTATATTGAAACACATGGATATTATGTAAGCGAAAAAATCGCTTGGGTTTTAGTAACATTACATTTATTTGTATTGTCAGTATTTATAATATGCTACTTTTTAGGATTGTTCGGCATGTCTTTTTATGGATACAACTCCACTAAAACCATATTCGTAACAATGATTGGTACTGGTATTCCTTTTTATCTCTTTAGGAATAAAAATTTTCTTCCTAGATTTCTAAATAATTTCTTGTCAATTTTAAGTGCAGTTACCATACCTGTATTTTTAATACTCCTTAACTTCATTCTTACAATTCATAAAGCAAATGTATACTATGAAGATTCCAAATATAGACTTGAAGAACGATATTCATTTAATGATAAAAATTTTCACATACTATATGTAAAAAATGGGATCCTTGAGAAAAAATACATTATAAATGAATTAGCTGTAGATAGGGATAAAATAAAACACATAAAAATAAAGCGAAATGGTACGTCTTTTATCTTAATTTCTATAGATCACACAGATTATGATGACAGGATGAGTGCGGATCCTATTCACATTTATGTACCTTTACATAAATTATCTGTAGCTCACTAACTATCATTATTTCCCTATTTGATTTATTAATCTAAAGGTAATATGAAGACTTACCAGAATTTTAAAAATGATTATTACGTTTTAGAACCGATGCCATCCCTTTAGGGGATGGCATCGATAGATAGTAGATGTGATTATCATCAAGCGAAGGTGTCAGTTGTATAATAGGCTTTATTTTTTCTCTACTTCGTACAAAAGTGATGAATTTGATAAATCAGATGGAGCCACTACTTTTTCTTCCAAAGGTGGCTTATCTCCATATCGTTGTTTCATGATCGCTTTTACTTCTGGTGAAGTCAAGTCAAAATCTTTCATTTGTCGCAACGGGCACAATTCCACGCCGTAGGCACGTTGGTATATTTTCCAAACCAACTCTGAACAATACAATTGATCGTCGCTCCAATTGAAATATAAATCGTAATGAATACCCAGCATTTTTTTAGCCAATGTTTGAGCAACGGGAATTTCTGCATCTGTAATCTCTATGGCTCTATTTTTTAAACGCATGACCGTATAATGGCCGCCTGTTCCGTGTTTAATCCATGTATCAAGTGCGGTAGTGCGCACTGGCTCTACCGCTTCCAATACAAATGGTTTTCCGTTTATAAATGTTATCATGCCAACGTGACTGTATTCGGAATGGGTTGCCAACTTAACCGCTTTGCATTGCATGGATTGTGAAGATTGGAAAATAATATCGCTTTCTAAATACACCGTACTTGAAACTGCCGAGGAAGTTTTAAGTACGGTTGATATTGGACGAATTTTGAAAGCTACTAATAGTGCGCCAACGAATAAAAATGCTGCAAAAACAATAATTCCCTTTTTCATAAAATGTGTGTTAGAAGATAAAACCCATGTTCGTTTAAACGCGATAAGTATGTGAAATTGTATAAAAAAAAGCGTAAAATGTTCCCATTCTACGCTTTAAAAATCTGTTCAAATTTTTAGAACATTATTTTTTCTTCAACACAATTTGTGTTTGTGTTAATTCGTACATAGAATCATAATATTTTACCATATAGGCATAATCTTCAATCGTGAAGGTACGTTTCTTGAAATCCCTTGTGACTTTTAACACAACTGTATTGCCCTCTATCGTAACTGTTGATTCCATTGAAATGAAATCACTTGAAAAAGATTGTGTACTTGTTTGTTGTATAGTTGCTTTATAACCTTCAGGTATTTGGAATGTTACCGTAGCGACTTTAGAGGACGTTAAATCTACAGATCCGTCATAATTGCGTGTTCTAAAGTCGTTCTCAAGCTTATCATAGGTGCCTAACAAAGCTCCAATACGCAACATATATCCATTACCTGCTTTTTTAACAAGGTCATTTAATGTAAATTCTTCGGCTAATTTAAATTCCGGTGAATTGGGGGTCATGCCATAACCATTAAACACCCAGGATTGATATGTATCCATCATCGGATATTCATTCTTTACCAATTCAATATGAGAATCTTTTATTTCCTTAAAGTGTTTTGCTTGTTCTTCAGCATCTCTTCTCACCTGCTCTGCTTTAGTTGTTTTGCTGTATCCTTTATACAGAGTTGCAGAATCTACAGCAGTATATAGATTTAAATATTTCATTTGGTCTATATTAAAATCTCGCATATAATATTCTTGAATAAACGCCCCCGTAAAAGAATTTGTAGCTTCTATATTTCTTTTACATGTTAGTTTTTCAAAATCTTCATTAATTGATATGTTATACTGTTCCAGTAATAAGTTATCCTTATAGGTTGTTATCGGTAAAACAATATTTGTAAATGTAAACGTTTTCAATTTATATGAAAAGTTGGGAACGATAAGTGCCTCCGAACCTTGGAATACATTTTCTAATTCTCCAAACTGTCTATAATATGTTGGAGACATTATATACTTACCATTCCAACGCAAACCCCAATTTATTTCATAGGGGCAAATGATGTTTTTAATGCCGGCAGAATTATTTCCAGTTGTTAATACTAAATCATAGGGCTGCTTGAATTTTTTCAAAATTTCAATAAAAATATTCGCTATGTACATATCATAGGAGCCCACTGGAATGGCGTATTCGCCGTAATAAAGAATTTTCTGATTGGTAATAACCTGATTGCGCACATAATACCACGACAACTCCATCAGCTTATTTACATCCTTGGCAGCGGCTGGATTTTTTTTAATAACCTTTTCCATTACAATATCAGCAGCATCCTCACCAAGAGAATATTGTGCCTTAAGCAATTTTAACGATTTGATAAAATCATCATTCGTAAATTCTTTGTGAATACGATTGTCTATTGTACGTATTGGAATGACTTGGTTGTTGTCATCACCCGTATATCTTGTTAAGATAAATTTAATATGTGGCACATATTTTTCTCTAGGCAATTTCCAATTGTTTACAATTTTTTCTCTTAAAGAATCCTCCAACGAAAAAGTTACCATTCCATTTTCTCCATTTTTTTGAGATAATTCTGGGGCGCCATTTAAAGATTTAAGATATAGGTAACTGTCTTTTGTAGGAACTTCGATTGTTACAAATGTTTTTACTACAGGAAAATCTGTAGCAAGATAAATACGTGAAAACGGAATGTTGCCCGTTGAAACGCCCATTGGATTCTTAGAAATTTGAACAAAGTCTATAATATCCCCAGGCTCTAAATCTGGCAAGGCAAATTTATAATATGTCTGATTCATTGAAACAGAAGACTTGTAGTATAAAGGAATAGAAGCATAATTTGTTTCTTGTACACCATCACTTAACTCAAGTGTTCTACTCGTGCCATTGGCTTTTATAATCGTCACTTCAGATGAATTCCCCACATCTCCATAACCTGATGTATAATAGGTCGAATATTTTTCTATTGCTGCTTTATCTTTCAAGTATACACGCGTTTTTGTGCGCTCAACAAAATTGATTGTGCTTCCTCTTTCAATGTAAAAATTGTTTGCGTTAAATAGCACCACTACCGATTCATTCTCAAA
>JAYTLG010000301.1:0-5552 GCA_043729555.1 Cytophaga sp. | reverse complement strand
TTAAGTATTTGTCTAGATAGCCTTATAAATATAATAGGCACTGCAAAAAATGATGGAAAGGTATTAAAAATTGATTCTACCATTATTATACAAATTGTTTAAATAATCTACCATAAAATGAATTTGTTATGAATGTACATGAACTAGCATTGATTTCTTTAATTTCTCCAATTGCCTTTACTGTTACCGCAATTGTTTCCTGGTTCCAACCAGGCATGCGTCCCGAGTTTATGAAAGGACTAAGTACTTTAACTACTCTTGTTGGTTTACTTGTTGCGTTTGTTTGTTCGTATTTGGTTTTACAACATGGCCTTCTTGAATCATCATTTATAGGGCTCAAGCAATTAGGTTTTAGTATTCGTTTAGATTCGTTAAGTGTATTGATGTTGACCATGATTGCTTTGATTGGTTTCATCGTTGTAAAGTTTAGTTTGAATTACCTTGATGGTGATAGTCGACAAGGAGCATTTATTGGTCGATTAGCAGCAACTATCGCCTCTGTTCAATTACTTGTTGTATCTGGAAATCTTGGATTGCTATTTGTTTCTTGGGTATTGACAAGTGTTTCATTACATCGATTGTTGATGTTTTATTCGGAACGTCCTGGAGCAATTGTTGTAGCTCGTAAAAAGTTTGTTGTTGCTCGATTGGGTGATGCATGTTTGCTTGGAGCCGTAGTAGTTTTATATAATGTATTCAATACTGGAAATTTAGAAATGATATTTGAATCTATAAAAGTTTCTATTGTTTCAGGAATTAAAATTGAAAATATTGAATATGCAGCGATTTTTATTGTACTAACAGCCTTGTTAAAGTCTGCTCAATTTCCGAGTCATGGTTGGTTGATTGAAGTGATGGAAACTCCGACGCCTGTATCAGCACTGCTGCATGCAGGTTTGTTAAATGCAGGTCCTTTTTTAATTGTTCGTATGGCTTATATAATGGAAGTGAGTAGTTTTTCCTCTTATATACTTATTGTAATAGGCGGCTTTACGGCGCTTTTCGCTTCAGTTGTATTCTTGACTCAAACTTCGATAAAGACAGCTCTTGGGTACTCGAGCGTTGCTCATATGGGGTTTAGTTTACTCGTTTGTGGTTTAGGTTTATATCCAGCGGCCATGCTACATCTTGTTGCTCATTCATTTTACAAAGCGCATGCATTTCTTTCTTCAGGTAGTTTGATAGAAGTAATTCGTGCTTCATCAATCACATCCATCAAACGCAATGGGAATCCGTTTAGAATTGCTATCGGAATAGCATTAGCATTGTTTGTCTATGTTTGTTTTGCATGGTTATGGGGAATAGACATCAACAGTCAGCTAGCTTTATTGTCGATTGGCGCCATAATAGTAATGGGATTGGCAAGTTTATTTGTAACTGCACTTGATTCAAATGGAGGATATAAATTGGTTATGAAAGCAAGTGGTTTAGCAATTATAGTGGCTGCGGCTTTTTTTACTCTTGAATCAGGAATGCATTATTTGCTCCATAATGGTTTGCCAAAGGTTCATATACTACGTGTTGGTGAGGTGGTTTTAATAAGTATCATTACAGTCATTTTTTCGACAATCGTATTTGTACAATTACTTAAACCGGTACTTTCGTCGCCTTCTTTTTTTAGATTTATTGCCATTCATCTTAGAAATGGTTTATATGTCAATGCTCTATTCGACAGGCTTGTTGGGGCATTGGACGTTCAGAAATCTAAAAATAATGTAAAAGTAATAAATCATCAATAGTTATAAATCAAATGCGATCTGTAAAAATTTACTTCAACCTACTTCTTAATACCTAAAATAAAAATAGCATGATACAGCAACAAGCTTCGCAACAAAAATTCTTAGAAAATTTGAATGCTACACAACTAGATTTATTAAATAAATTACGTGGTGCATGTAAAAAAATTGCTCCTGTTTGGCCTTTGGAAAATTTTGTTGCCGTTAATCCTTACTTAGGATTGGTCAATAAAAAATTTGAAGATGCCGCAAAGGACTTAGCCGCTGTAGGAGGTGTAGATTCGACCTTGCCAATTTCTTTTTATCTCCAAAAAATTAAAAATGGAGATATATCAATGGAAGATTTACAGAAAGCGCTTTCTAATAAAGGTTATACTGCATCGGCAACTGGTTTTATTAAAACGGTGGATGCTTATTCAAATAGCCCAGAAACACTCCATTCCTTATCTTCACTAATTGATGTAGCTGCCGAAGTGACAAAAAAAGATTGGAATCGATTTATGACTGCAAGAATTTCTGCATGGGCAGCTTCGTATTTCGACAAAGGTCAGGCCGTTTGGATTACAGCGAATCAAACAGATAGTCTTTTCGCTTCATGGAAGTATGAAGCTGCATTTGATTTAACTCCACAATTAAATGGATTAAAAATGTTTCGTAAAAAAGTGTCTGATTTACCCGATCATCCCATAGAAGCAATTCAGAACTCTTTAGAAATACTAGGTATTCCAGAAAATGCGATAGATATTTATTTGCACCGATTGCTTATGAAAGTTGGTGGTTGGTCTGCTTATGCTGCTCAGCTGGATTGGGAAAATAATTTATACCATGGAAAAGACGGAAAGTTGATTGAGTTTTTAGCGGTACTCATTTGTTGGGAAGCATGTTTGTATACATCACTCGACCATTCTGATTTGAGAGAGAAGTGGCACCTTGCCTTACAAATTTTACAAATGGATGGTATTACTCAGAAAATCAATCAGCAGCTTTCTTATCAGCTCTTGTTGCAAGAAGCATTTGATCTGTCTGCACAAAGAAAATTGATTCATAAATTTCATCTTCATAAAAATGTTGTAAGCAAACAAGTTGGGCAGCCTAAAGCTCAAGCTATATTCTGTATTGATGTGCGTTCAGAAGTTTACCGAAGAAACCTCGAGTTGGTTGATCCCGAAATAAAAACATTTGGGTTTGCTGGTTTCTTTGGCGTGTCAATTAAGTATGTGCCGATGGGACATGAAGGTGGTGAAGCTCAATGCCCCGTACTATTAAAAACGGGCCCAACCATATTGGAAGATGTTACAAATGCCAAGCAAACTGAATTTGTGCGAAATAGTCGTGTACTTAATCATCAAGTTGGTCAGGTTTGGAAATCGTTTAAATCAGGAGCTGTAACATGTTTTAGTTTTGTTAGTCCAATGGGATTAACCTATTTGCCAAAACTTTTTACAGACTCATTTGGCTTGACTCGACCTGTACCACATCCAGATACGGTTGGTCTGAAAAATACGGCTTTTGAAAATAAAACCATTCGTTTAGATCGTCGAAATTATAATGGTGTCGAAGTCGGAATTGATCTGGATAATCAAATCGAATTGGCAAAAAATGCCTTAACAGCAATGTCCTTGAAAGAGAATTTTGGAAAGTTTGTACTCATTGTTGGACATGGTTCCACTACTGTAAATAACCCACATGCAACAGGTTTAGATTGTGGCGCATGTGGTGGACATACAGGAGAAGCAAATGCGAAGGTTGCCGCTGCAATTTTAAATAATATTGAGGTCAGAGCTGGGTTGCAGGCTCATAAAATTTTCATTCCTGAAGATACAATATTTCTAACTTGCCTTCACGACACAACAACAGATGAAATTCAAATCTTTAATTTACATGATGTGCCTGTAGATAGAAAAAATGAGTTGACGAATCTTCAAAAATCATTGTCGCTTGGAGGTCAAGCTGCTCGAACAGAACGTTCTGTTCGTATGTATTCAAATTCAAAATCAGGTATTGATAAGGGGATATTTAAACGCAGCAAAGACTGGTCGCAAGTGCGACCAGAATGGGGCTTAGCCGGTTGTTCATCCTTTATTGTGGCACCACGTGAAAGAACTTTAGGGCTTAATTTAGAAGGTAAATCATTTCTTCATACCTATGATTGGGAAAGTGATAAAAATTTCGGTGTGTTAGAAGCAATTATGACAGCACCAATGGTCGTGACTAGTTGGATTAACTTGCAATATTATGCTTCAACGGTAGACAATAAATACTATGGGTCTGGAAATAAAACACTTCACAATATAACAGCAGGCTTAGGTGTATTAGAAGGGTATTCTGGAGATTTGAGAGTGGGTTTGCCCTGGCAGTCGGTTCATGACGGTGAAAATTTTCAACACGAACCACTTAAATTAAATGTAATCATAGAAGCTCCTATGTCTGCTATAAACAATGTGATACAGAAGCATAGTAGTGTTAGAGATCTCTGTGACAATGGTTGGTTACAACTTTTAGTGATGGATGAAGTAGGGGAGATTTCACATAGATATGATGGTAATTTAATATGGGAAGCATTGAATAAAAATGTCGCATAAAATAATGGATTTGCCTTAGTTGTTAACAGTCTCATTTGTTTGTAATAAGATGGCGACTAATTATTAAGGCAAATCTATTTATATTATATAATTCATTCATACAACCTATCCCGTAATCCTCTAATAATCCTGTATAAAAAAAGGCAACAGTGCCCTTTTCACTGTTGCCCAACTAAACGCACAAAATAGAAAAACTTAATTAGTCATTTAGGCCAACATAAATTAAGCCGTCTTCTACTTTGATTGGATAGGTCTTTATGGTATAGTCATCACCTGACATGCAATGACCATCCTTTAATGAGAATGTTTTTTTATGGAACGGACAAGCTACTTTAGGTTCGTTGCTCATATCACCAATCATACCACGCGACAAAATCATTTGTTGTTTGTGTGGACAAAGGTTGTCTGTAGCATACCATTTGTTGCGACGTGTAAAATTAAACAACGCAATTTGCTTTCCTTTAATCATGGCACATGCGCCACCGTTTTCGGGTACATCCGCAGTTGTACCAGCTTTATACCAAGTTATATCTGTAGTTGTTATATTCGTATTCATAGAAGTAGGGGGCTAAGAAAAGATTACTCTTTCCAGTTTGATGGTTTCTTTTGTGTACGCATTTCTGTAAATGCAATTGTTTCATCTGACTCATTTGAGTTGATAAATGTTGAGAAGCGTTTTCTTAACTCTGGGTTTTCAACAACTTCTTTCCATTCGCAATGATACGTATCTACAAGTAATTGCAATTCTTTTTCTAGTTGATCGCAAACCCCCAAACTATCATTGATGATAACATCACGCAGATACTCAATTCCGCCCTCTAATTTATTCAACCACGTTGCAGTACGCATTAACGGTTCAGCTGTACGTATGTAGAAAATCATAATACGGTCAATGTATTTGATACATGTTTCATCGTCAAGGTCAGAAGCAAATAACAATGCGTGCTGGGGTTTCGCACCACCATTACCACACACATATAAATTCCATCCCTTGTCGGTTGCAATGATACCAAAATCTTTGCCTTGAGCTTCTGCACATTCACGTACACAGCCTGATACAGCCATCTTCACTTTGTGAGGAGAACGTATCCCTTTGTAACGATCTTCAATTCGGATTGCATATGAAACAGCATCCTGTACACCAAATCTACACCATGTAGAACCCACACAACTTTTAACGGTACGTAATGATTTACCGTAAGCGTGTCCACTTTCAAAACCTGCATTGATTAAC
>JAYTLG010000300.1:0-3762 GCA_043729555.1 Cytophaga sp. | reverse complement strand
AAAATCAATTGCAATGTATTGTTTCTGAAAAGCCAAATACATTATTTAAAACAGTTGCATTTGGAGAAGCACAACATCCGGGTATAGCTGATTTTGCAGATGGAGTAGATACCATGCAGTTTTTAACGGCCCTAGTATAAATAACATAGAACGATTAACGTAAAAATAAAAGCGTAGCAAAAATAAATTTGCTACGCTTTTATTTTATCTAGTAAACTAGAATGCTATTGAATTAAGCTCCAACGTTTGCGCGGATGATGTTTAACGCACCACCTGCTTTGAACCACTCAATTTGTTGTTCGTTATACGTATGGTTTACGTTGATTTCGTCCTTGCTACCATCTTTGTGGTTTAATACAAGTGTTAACGGAACGTTTGGTGCAAAAGAAGTTAAACCTAAAATATCAATAGAATCATCTTCTAATATTTTGTTGTAATCATCTTTGTTTACAAACGTCAAACCAAGCATACCTTGTTTCTTCAAGTTTGTTTCGTGGATACGAGCAAAAGATTTTACCAATACTGCACGAACACCTAAGTGACGAGGCTCCATAGCTGCGTGCTCTCTAGAAGAACCTTCGCCATAGTTTTCATCACCAACTACGATAGAACCAACACCAGCCGCTTTGTAAGCGCGTTGTGTAGCCGGAACTGGACCGTATGTACCTGTTAATTGGTTTTTTACGTCATCTGTTTTTTCATTGAAGAAGTTAACAGCACCAATCAACATGTTGTTTGAAATGTTATCTAAGTGACCTCTGTATTTCAACCATGGACCAGCCATTGAAATGTGATCCGTCGTACATTTACCTTTTGCTTTGATCAACAATTTAAGGCCAGTAAGGTTTGTACCTTCCCATGCAGTAAATGGATCTAGCAATTGTAAACGATCTGAAGTAGGAGCAACTGCAACCAGAACACCAGATCCATCAGCAGCGGGTGCTTGATAACCTGCATCTTCAACGGCAAAACCTTTTAACGGAAGTTCATCACCAAATGGAGGATCCAATTTAACTTGTTCTCCTTTGTTGTTTGTTAATGTATCTGTGATTGGATTGAATGATAAATCACCAGATATTGCAATAGCAGCAACCATTTCAGGAGATGCTACGAATGCAAATGTGTTTGGATTACCATCCGCACGTTTCGCGAAGTTACGGTTGAACGAGTGAACGATTGTGTTTTTCTCTTTTTTCTCAGCTCCAACACGATCCCACATACCGATACATGGTCCACATGCATTAGTAAATATTTTCGCGTTTAAGTCTTTGAATGTACCCAACAAACCATCTCTATCTGCTGTGTAACGTACTTGTTCGGAACCTGGGTTGATACCAAACTCCGCTTTTGTTACTAAACCTTTAGCGATTGCTTGTTTAGCGATTGAAGCAGCTCTTGATAAATCTTCGTAAGAAGAGTTTGTACAAGAACCAATCAAGCCCCACTCAACAGTCAACGGCCAACCATGTTTAGCTGCCTCTTCTTTCATTTTAGAAACAGGAGTAGCCAAATCTGGCGTAAATGGACCGTTTATATGTGGTTCCAATGTATTTAAATCAATTTCAATAACTTCATCAAAATACTTTTCAGGAGAAGCATAAACTTCTGGATCTGCATTCAAATGTTGTTTGATACCGTTGGCTAAATCAGCAACATCCGCACGGCCAGTAGCGCGTAAATAACGCTCCATAGAGGCATCATAACCAAATGTTGAAGTAGTAGCACCAATTTCAGCACCCATGTTACAGATTGTACCTTTACCCGTACAAGACATAGACGTAGCACCTTCACCGAAATATTCTACAATTGCACCTGTACCACCTTTTACAGTTAAGATACCAGCTACCTTCAAGATAACATCTTTAGGTGCAGTCCAACCGTTTAGTTTTCCTGTTAATTTAATACCAATTAATTTAGGGAATTTAAGCTCCCAAGGTAAGCCGGCCATAACGTCGCATGCATCAGCACCACCCACGCCAATCGCCAACATACCTAATCCACCCGCGTTAACAGTATGTGAATCTGTACCGATCATTAAACCACCAGGAAATGCATAATTTTCTAATACCACTTGGTGAATAATGCCTGCACCTGGTTTCCAGAAACCAATACCATATTTATTAGATACTGAACCTAAGAAATCAAATACTTCTTTACTTTCTTTATTTGCAAAGGGTAAATCTTTAGTAGCACCTTCTTTTGCTGTAATTAAGTGATCACAATGTACGGTTGATGGAACTGCTACTTTTGGACGACCAGCTTGCATGAATTGCAAAAGCGCCATTTGTGCAGTTGCATCTTGCATTGCAACGCGATCAGGATTAAAATCAACATAAGAAACCCCTCTTTCATAAACCTTTGTAGCTAATTCTTCATCTAAATGAGAATAAAGAATTTTTTCTGTCAAGGTTAAAGGCTTACCTATTAACTTTTTTGCTGCCTCAATTCTTTGAGGCATAAGTGAATAGACCTTTTTTATCATCTCCAAATCAAATGCCATAATCCTTTGTTCGTTTAATTAAATTGTTTCAATTCAAATTTAGACAAAAATACAAAAAGAAATAATAATAAAAATTCAAACTTTTATATTATACTTGTTTAAGTATATGTTTAAAATTGTATTAAATGTATTTTAAATATAAATATTTGAACAATCCATCATTTGGTGATTAACATTAGTTAAAAAAAAATAAAACACGAACATTCATAAAAGCTTTGCGTAAACATACCCAAAACAGTCATAAAATAAAAAATATACAGTTATGGTAAACATGTACTCAATTAAAAAACAGTTTTATATGGCTTTGGGTATCTTCTCATTTTTTGTTTTATGTGGTTTTTTGAGTGTTCCCATAAGTAACTCTACACATATAAGTACAGAAAATTATGTAGAAGGACAGAAAGTGCATCTTGAGTTTACGATGACAGCTGTGAATCCCCTTTCTAATTTAAATAACGGTTCTATTGATTTGGTGATAAAAGATGGCAAAGCACCATACAAAGTATTGGTTTATTCAACCAACATGCCTGTAAAGGAATATCAAATAAAGCAAGATTTGACAATATCTAATTTAGCAGCTGGCGAATATTTAGTCGTAGTGAGTGCCGGAGATAATGAGTATAGAAGTAAGACGATAACATTAAGACAAGAATAAATTTTGAATACGATTCATTTCATATCGAAAAAAATACAATTAACACTTTTAGTAGTTTTTACATTACTGTGTACAAATGCGCTTTATGCGCAAACGTGTAGTTCACCTGCATTGGTTTCGATGAGTGTTACAACTCAAGATTTGCGTTGTAATGGAGATAATTCTGGAAGCATTAGTGTTTCAATTACAGGAGGATCTGCACCTAGTTATACCTATTCACTTTATAGTGTTGTTTTAGATCCTATTATTGTCAACAACTATCCACTTAATAATTACACATTTTCTAATCTACCAGCAGATGACAATTATTTTTTAGTAATTCAAGTCCCTATTGGCGGAGGATCATTTGCATTTTGTAGTCAATCAATAACCCTAACTCAACCACCTCCACTCTCAATAACTACCGGTTTAATAACAAATGTTAGTTGTAATGGCGGAAATAACGGTGCAATTAATGCGACTGTAACAGGCGGTCCAACGGCTCCATATACCTATTTATGGAGCAATGGAGCAACTACCGAAGATATCTCTGGCTTAACGGCGGGAGATTATACATTAACAGTTACAGATGGTAATTCGTGTACAACTTCACAAACATATACAGTAA
>JAYTLG010000299.1:0-6489 GCA_043729555.1 Cytophaga sp. | reverse complement strand
AAACGCATCTGGTTTTGGGGAATTACGCTCCTTAACATCTATGCCGTACACGGACAATCGGATACACTTCTAGGCCAAATAAACGAAACGTTTTCAAATCAAAAACTCTCGTTTGTACATATTACCATTCAGCCTTCAGGAAATGAATTTGTCAGCAATATCGACGGCACATTTGCAATCCCGTTTCCCGCAGTTGGCAGCACACTAACCTTTAAGCGTTTTTTACACCGCACAGTCGAAATCGAAATTACGGGCACCCATATTCCTCAAGACACCTTACAAGTTCGTTTAAATCGTTATACATTATTTCCACCATTACCACCAAGCAGTCCAGCAACGCTGGAATTAATCACCAATACCATTAGTTTAGCGAGTGAAAATAATATCAATAAACGAAAACAATTACACTATCAAACCTACAACAAGCTCACCATCGATGTAGGCAACAACAGTAAGGTAAATGACTTATTGAAAAAATTAAAAGCCAATGGTTGGTTAAAAATTGAAAATATTTCGGGCAATCAACATCTCTATATTTTAGAAAGTACTGCTACTCGGAAGATTTTAAACAATCAAAATCAACTGGAAAATGTGGACGCCCTGAGAAGTTCAGGCGTACGAATACCAGGCGTTGCGCTACTGGGTACACATTTACAACACTTCAACATTTACGACAACTTTGTAGACATTTCTGGAAAGAAGTATATTAGTCCGCTTGCACAAAGCCACAGCATTAACCGATACAATTATTCCATCATTGACACCTTGCGTTTAGAAGATGGAATCTATTATTCAGTAGCATTTGCACCCAAAGCACGACGCAACTTCAGTGCATTAAAAGGCTTGATGCTGATACATTCAAGCGATTATTCAGTGCGGTACGTTTTAGTCTCGCCCGCATTTGCAAAAAAAGGTTTAACCGAAGTTGCCGTTCATTATGCAACCATCAACCATGAATTGTATCCAGACAGACAAACGATTTATTTGCGTGGCACCTCTAACGTGAGCGGTCTCTCGCCTATCATTCAATCGCATACTTGGTACAATTACTTTCAACCCAATCAACATTTTAACGGAAAACAATTTGACGAACGCATTCTATCTTATAAAGACGATGCTATTGAAAAAGACAGCAATTATTGGAACCAAATTAGTCCTGAAGCAGCAACACTAACAGACAAAAATACCTATCTCTATTTTCAAAATGGCATCAACCCCATCTTGTTGCAAAAGTTTTTAAATCTTGGACAAAATATTTATTTCGGTAAACTCACCGTTGGGAAGTTTGATTTTGATTTGAATAAAGTATTGAACCACAACCGCGCAGAAGGTTTGCGTATTGGTTTGGGTGGAAAAACCAATTATAAGTTTTCTAAAATTTGGCAGTTCTCTGCATTTATAGGTTTTGGTTTTGAAGATAAAAAACTAAAATACGGTGTTGGCGCACAACGACTCGTTTACGAGCCTTTAAAATGTTATGTAGGCATAACCTATAGTGACGAACTAACAGAGGCTGGTGGGCAAATGCAAGCCTTTGATACACCCCAATATTCATCTGAATCCTTAAGGCGATTAGCAATTACCTTAATGGATTATTCTAAAAATGTTACTGGCTATGTGAAGGCTCACCCCCTAACCTATTTGGATTATAAGATGGCAATGTCTTACCAACATGCAACTCCAAATTACGAATACATTTATCAAGGTGAAGTATTTGAACACATTGATTTTATTGAATGGAGTAATGGAATACGTTATGCCTTCGGAGAGCAAGAAATACAGCTCAACGATGAAACAATTAAGCTTCCGTCAAAATTCCCGATTCTATTTTTCAATATGGATAATGGATTAAAGGTTGGAAATCAACCATTCAAATACACGCGTTACGAATTTAGAATTGATCAATTTATAAAAATTATTGATTTAGGAAAAACAGGTATCCAACTCGCGGGCGGTACCGTAACAGGCGATGCTCCATATACCAAATTAATGGTTGGTAAAGGTAGTAGCAAAAGTGCGGGTGTGGTGGTACACAACAGTTTTGAAACAATGGGCTTTAATGAATTTTCAAGCAGTGAATATTTCAACATCTTTTTAAGTCACGACTTTGGTCGCATGTATTACCGCAGTTCGTTTTTTATGCCCAACTTTATGATATTATACAACATTGGTTGGGGCTATATGAACAATCCATTCGTTCAAGGAGGACCGAGTGTGCAAGACTATAGTAAAGGATATAAAGAAGCAGGTGCTTTTGTAAACAACATTGTTGTACTTAAGCTTTCTGGTTTGAAAGTAGGTATTGGTGCTGGGGTATTTTTAAGATATGGTGAGTATCAATTCCCCAAAACAACTGACAATGCGCTCTTCAAGTTCTCGTTGAATATGTCGTAATGCAGAACGGCACAGACACATACCACAGAGATTTATTAATTCATCTTTGCATCAACATCAGCGCCTATATATGATTATATACGATTACACACATAAGCGCTGAATCTCAATTATACCTCATAAGAATTTCAATTCAACATTCATTGAATCGAAAAATACGAAGGAATTAAACCTTTCAGTTTCGCGAGTGTTTCCGTAACAGACAATTCACTCATACCACCAGAAGCATTGGCATGTCCGCCGCCATTAAAATGTTCTGATGCTAATATGTTCACCGGGTTTTCTTTTCCTTTTGAACGGAAGGACATTTTAATAATTCCATCGCGTTCCGAAAACACAATTGCCACTTTCATTCCTTTAATCGACAAGGCAAGGTTAGCCAAACTATCAGTATCTCCTTTTTGATAGTGGTATTTTTCCAGTTCTTCTTTTGTCAAAGGAATAATTGCCACTTTGTAGTCGTCCATAATATCCATCTTCTCAGCCATTGCATAACCTTGTAGGCGCAACCGATTGGCCGTATTGGTATCGTTGAGTACTTCGTGTATTAAGTGGTGCTGAACACCTGCTGCCAATAGTTTGGCCAAAATTTCGTGCGTGCGCGGCAGTACCGATGAAAAGCGGAAGCTTCCCGTATCAGTTAAAACCCCAACATACAACGGAGTACCAATTGTTGCGTCCAGCAGTGCAATGTTATCCGACTGATCAATCAACTCAACAATCAATTGTGCCGTTGAAGACGCAGTAGTATCCGAAACAACAATCGTAGGAAAGTCTTGCGGATTCAAATGATGATCGATCATTATTTTTTTGCAGGTTGCTGCCTCTAAGAGTGCTTGCATATCTGCACCAACTCGATCGGTCGCATTGTAATCCAAACAGAAAATCAAATCTGCGGATTCAAAAGCTTTGACAACTTGTTCTGGTGCGTCGCTCATGAGTACAATCGACGAGGTATCCAACCACGATAAAAACTCTGGTGCTTTATCGGGATGGCAAATAACTGCGTTTTTACCTAACTTTTGAATAAAATGATATAAGCCTAAGGAGCTACCAACCGAATCGCCGTCGGCCGACTTATGTGCTGTTATAAGAATGTTTGAAGCTGCTTGTATTTCAGCCACTATTTGTTTGTATAAATTCATGATACTGGTTTAACCTTAAAGGTAGCTAAATCTAGAATTAAAGACTACAAAAACAGTTCCCGCAAGTGTCTACTTCTGTTGCCAAGCAATTAACTGTGAATATTTCTGATTTATTGCTATCTTAAACATTGATTTATATAAATAGTCTTTATGAACATACGTTACCGACACTTAATACCTGCATTCTTGTTGTGTATCTGTTTCAACACAACAGCACAACAATCACCCACTGTACTGATCGAAGATTTTGAAGATGTAAACCCTCAAAATAATTTAGGTGGCTATTGGTACAGTTTTAACGACAATAATAGTGGTGGCAAAAGTGCCATCAAACAAGAGTCGTGGCAAAAAGCATTTATAAGCACCGGCGGCTATCAGTCTTTAGGCATGTTGCATGCAGATGTGGTATTGAACAAAGCCAACTATCAATGGAATCCGTACTTTGCATTCGGAACCAGCATTACAAAAACTGCGGCTACCAATCCAAATACTTTTGCAGGTATTTCCTATTGGCACAAAGGAGTTGCACACAAAGTTCGAGTGGAAACTTCCGAAGTTACCGATTATGATTTTTACTCCATACCTGTTGAAGCTAGTGAAGTCTGGACACTTGTAACAATCGAATTTTCGATGTTAAATCAAGAAGGCTGGGGCAAAAAAGTTCCGCTTAACTTAGACAACTCCATCAAAGTTATTTGGAATTTGGATGCAGCTTCTGGAAGTTTTGAGATAGACGACATACGTTTTGTAAAAACCATCACGTATGTAAAACAAAACAACATGAAAATTTTGCCTGCTGAAATCCCTGCACCCATTGCAGTGAAAGGCAATGTATCCAGTCCACTAAACGACTTGTCAAAAAAGTATTTAACCAAAGGAATGAATTTGGCAAGCTGGGGCGAAGCAAATAAAATCACCGATACCAACCCAAAGAATTGGAAATACAACGAAGCGGTAATCAAACTACAAGCCGACCAAGGGTTGTTGGGCATCCGTTTCCCGATTGATTTAGACTTGTATGTAGTAGATCGTATAAACGTATTAAACGGTTCGAATAAAAAAATTGTGATTGAACCGATGTTGTACACCTTATTAGATTCCATGAATATATGGACAAAGCGTTATAACTTATCCTTAACAATTGATTATCATGCTTATGATGGTTCATACAACCGAGCAGCATCAAAAGATCCTAAATTTAGAGAAGCTGTTTCATCTTTGTGGCGCGTTGTTGCACAACATTTCATTTCAGAAAAACGACCAGATCTATTCTTCGAACTTACCAATGAGCCCTGCTTGAGCCTACCAGATGGCGAATATATTGACCAAGCAGATTGGACGCTGTTGGCGCAAATGATGATTGACTCAATTCGCCGAGTAGATAAAACAAGACCAATTATTTTTGGCGATACCAAGTGGTATAGCTTAGACGAATTGATTAAGAACAAACCCTTAAAAGACAAGTATGTCATTTATTGTTTCCACATGTACGATCCGTTTGTGTTTACACATCAAGGTGCTTCTTGGACGAATATGGGAACGATGAAAAACATTCCATTCCCCTATTCGCCCGAACGTTGGTCGACCGAATACCGCGACTTTGGTATCATTGAAGGCACACCACAGTGGGTAAAAGATCAGGCAAACAGATACTACCAAGAAGGCAATAAACAATTCATTAAAAACCGTTTGGCGACAGTAAAGAATTGGGCCTATGAAAACAACGTTCCTCTTATCTGTAACGAATGGGGTGCCCTACCGAATACGGCGAAAATTGAAGACTTAAATGCCTACTTCAAAACCATGGGCGAAATTTTTACGGAGATGGATATTTCTTGGCAAATATGGTTTGGTATTATGGACTCTGAACATAAGCTCTTGCCGGGTATGGCAGAAGCCTTAGACTTAAAGAAAAAATAGGTGATCACTTCTTATAAAAATAATAAAGCTCTTCGTGATGTATCATGAAGAGCTTTATTGTTGTATTTGCTTACTAATTTGTAACTATTAATCGGTTATAATCCTTTTAGAGCAGCAATTCAAACCATTTTTCAAAAAAATCCCGCCGCCACTGTTTACATTTTTAATCGGTATCAGTAGTTATTTAGATATCTATCGTATTTTGACCGTAATCATAAAAGCATGAAACAAGAACTACTATTTAGAAATACATGGAAAATGCTGTCAATAGCAGTCTTTTCATTCGTTTTACTAGCTGCGAGTCCCCTAACTTACGCACAAACAATAACCAATAATACCCAAGGTACCCACAATGGCTTTTTTTATTCCTTCTGGAATGATGGTTCAAGAGGTTCTGCATCTATGACTTTAGGTGCTGCAGGAAATTACAGTACTACATGGTCGAATATAGGAAACTTTACAGCTGGAAAAGGCTGGTCTGTAGGGAAAGCAGATCGAGTAGTATGTTTTTCGGGTAACTTTGATGGTGGAAGCAATGGTTTTTTAGCTTTATATGGCTGGACAAAAAATGCATTGATTGAATATTATGTTTGTGAAAATTATGGATCTTGGACACCACCAGGCAATACAAGTGGAATCGTAAATAAGGGCACATATACCTGTGACGGTGGAACCTATACGATTTATACTGCTACACGTACCAATCAGCCATCTATAATAGGCACAGCTACATTTCAACAATTTTGGAGTGTTCGTACACAAAAAAGATCTAGTGGAACAATCACTTTTGCCACCCACGTTGCCGCTTGGAAAAATGCGGGTATGAATCTAGGTACAACTTGGGATTATCAAATCATGGAATCGGAAGGTTATGGCAGTACTGGAAGCTCAAATATTACTGTAAGTGAATGTACTACCAATACATGTGCAACAGCTAAACCTACTACTACAGCAACGATTAATTACGATTTAGGAGCAACGGCAACACAACTTACTGCAACGGGTACAAGTTTAAAATGGTACACAGTAG
>JAYTLG010000298.1:0-4052 GCA_043729555.1 Cytophaga sp. | reverse complement strand
AATAATACATCAACTGCCATTTTTTTATTTAGTTAATCTCTGTAATGCTTCTTCTTCGTTCTCAACAATCACAAAAATTGAGTTCAATTTTGTGATGATTAATAATTTTTTGATTTGTTCAGACGGGTTGATTAAGATTAACTCTCCTCCTTTGTTTCTAAACTTTGTTAATAATGTAATTAATACACCAATACCACTACTGTTCATATAGCGAACCAATGCCAAATCAATCGCACAACGATTAACGCTTTCGTTCAATTTATCGCTAACCAAATCCATTAGCTCCAAACCGTTGCTCTCGCCTATCAAATCGCCTTCAAGCTGAAGAAACAATATGTTTTCTTTGATGGTAGTATTATATTTCATGTGTTATTTAAGATTTATAAATCGGGTTCTATTCAAATTTAATTAACATCCACAAAGGTATTAACCTTCTATTTTATTGTTTTTTGTTTCTAATGCTTTTTTGTGTTCACAAGCTGTATTTGAACAGTTTCCATATAAAATAAGTGAATGATGCATGACATTAAAATGCAACAATTCGCCTACCATCGTTTGAATATTATACACACGTGGATCACAGAATTCAACTACTTTATGACAATCGGTACAAATCAAATGATCGTGTTGACGATATCCGTATGAACGTTCGTACTGCGCTAAATTTTTACCAAATTGATGTTTTGTGACTAAATCACAATCAACAAGAATATCCAGTGTATTGTACACCGTAGCTCTGCTTACTCGATAGTTTTTATTCTTCATACTGATGTATAAATTTTCTACATCAAAATGACCCACTCGAGAGTAGATTTCTTCTAAGATTGCAAAACGTTCTGGAGTTTTGCGCAAACTTTTATTTTCAAGATATGCTGTAAATATCTTTTTAACCTGTGCTAATAACTCCTCTGATGTTGACATAAGTATCAAATATACGAATAAAGGGATTCTTATTCCAAATCAACTATTTATACGTGACACACTAATGATGTCGGAAATCTCTTTTAACTTGGAAATGAGGGTGTTTAGATGTTTTGTATCGTTGACAAATACCATCATCGTACCTTCAAATAGGCCATCGTCGGTATCAATTGTGATGGAACGAATGTTTACTTTGAGTTGTGTAGAAATAACTTTCGTGACATCATTGATAATCCCCACCCGATCTGCACCGATGATTTTTAAGCCTGTTAAGAAGGCTAATTCCTTTTGAGAATTCCATTTTGCTTTCACAATTCGATAACCGTATTGCGACATCAATTCGATTGCATTTGGACAATTGGTACGGTGAATTTTAATGCCTTCACTGACGGTAACAAAACCAAAAACTTCATCACCCGGTATGGGATTGCAACATTTCGCTAACGTATAATCAATCTTATCAAAATTGTCACCAATCAAAACCATGTCCTTATCCGCCCCTTTGGAAATATCAGTATGTTTTTTATCGTGATGGACATCTGCGGAACGTTTGCTCGGTTCTGGTTTCTTTTCAGGTTCTTTTAAACGTTTTAATTGACTTGGTTGAATAATATCTTTGGCCACATTGTAGTAAAACTCCAAGGGCGTTTTTACATTAAACAATAACAACATTTTGTTGATGGTTTCATTGTTTAACGGGATCTTTAAATGATTCAGTTTGCGCTCTACCATTGCTTTACCATCTAAGGCAATAGTCTTTTTATCCTCTTTCAAGGATTCCTTAATCTTCGTACGCGCCTTCGAAGTAACGACAAATTTCAACCAATCTTCGGATGGTTTTTGTTTGCCCGAGGTCAGGATTTCAATTTGATCACCGTTGTTTAATTGATAACTCAAGGGTACCAATTTTTGATTGACCTTTGCCCCTAAACAATGTTCCCCTATTTTGGTGTGTATTTCAAATGCGAAATCTAAGGCTGTAGCACCATATTGAAGCGTCTTCAAGTCGCCTTTGGGCGTAAAGACAAACACCTCTTCGCTAAATAAATTTTGTCTAAATTCATTTACAAATTCAAGCGCAGAAAAATCATTATTTTCAATCAACTCACGCACCTTACGAATCCAATCTTCAATACCGGAATCCTTCGATACAGGTTTATCCTCCTTGTATTTCCAATGCGCAGCATACCCTTTCTCTGCAATATCATCCATACGCTGGGTACGAATTTGAACCTCCACCCATTGTCCGGTTTTACTCATAACGGTGGTATGCAGCGATTCATAGCCATTGGCTTTAGGCGTAGAGACCCAGTCCTTCAGGCGGTCAGGGTTTGGTTTATAGGAATCGGTAACGATGGAATATGCTTTCCAACACACACTTTTTTCGTCTTCCAACTCCGCTGCAAGAATCAATCGAATGGCAAACAAGTCGTACACCTCCTCAAAAGGGATGTTTTGTTGCTGCATTTTGGTATGAATGGAATAGACAGACTTTGTTCTTCCTTTAATTTTAAATTCTAAACCCGAACGTTTCAAGGGAATCTCAAGCGGACCCGAGAAATCTTTCACTGTTTTTTCGCGCGCAGCTTCCGACATCTTAACTTTATCTAAGACAAAATTGTAGCGTTCGGTATCGGTATATTTTAAATACAAATCTTCCAATTCAGATTTAATGGCGTACAAACCCAAGCGATGGGCAAGCGGCGCATATAAATACATGGTTTCAGAAGCGATCTTTAATTGTTTGTCGCGGGGCATGCTTTCAAGCGTACGCATGTTGTGCAAGCGATCGGCGAGTTTTACCAAAATAACTCGAACATCTTCGGAAAGTGTCAGAATCATTTTTCTAAAGTTCTCTGCCTGTTGCGAGCTTCCGTGCTCGAACACACCTGATATTTTGGTTAAGCCATCAATAATGGTGGCTACCTTGGGACCAAAATCGCGCTCTAAATCTCTTAATTCTAAATGCGTGTCTTCTACTACATCGTGAAGCAATGCAGCAATAATCGAAGTTGTACCTAATCCAATTTCTTCAACAGCAATTTGGGCAACTGCTAAGGGATGGTAAATATAGGGTTCGCCCGATTTTCGACGCATGTCCTTATGCGCTTGAACCGAGGTATAAAAAGCTTTTTTTATTAATTTAGCATCCCCACTATTTAACAAAGGTTTTGCCGCCCGTAATAATAAACGGTACCTTTTTATTATTTCCTTATTTTCCTTTTCAAGATCAATTAACATACTTCTACCTTCAATACATATCTTACTACTTGGATTACAGCCTTTAATACATTCAGCTTTCACTTCAACGGCAATAATCACGAGCGCGTGCCCAATTAATGTACTAGATAAGGAAAATAAGCCTGATTTTTAAGTTCTATCAAAATATATTTTTTTAAACAGATAGTAGTAATATTAAAAAAATATTCTAAGTTTGCAGTCCCAAATCAGAGATGATTTAAGGAAATACTCGGAAGGAGTATTCATTTAAGCGGATGTGGCGAAATTGGTAGACGCACTAGACTTAGGATCTAGCGCCGCGAGGCATGGGGGTTCGAGTCCCTCCATCCGCACTTATTATCTTAATAAACCGAACCCTCACCTGTAATAAGGGCGAGGGTTTTGTATTTGTAATTAACCTCAACTTAAACCAATCTACTACCTTGGAAATCGTATTAGACAAAAAAGGCTCAACTGCTGCTACGTTAAAAGTAACAATCAAAGCCGAAGATTATCAACCTATTGTTGCAAATAAGTTGAAAGAATATGGTAAAAAAGTTACTTTAAAGGGTTTCAGACCGGGTAAAGTTCCTACGAGTGTTGTTGAAAGAATGTACGGTAAAAACTTAAAGGTTGAAGAAATCAATCAACTTTTAACGCAATCGGTAGGCAAATACATCAAAGAAGAGAAATTAAACATCATCGGTTTTCCTTTACCAGATCAAGCACAAGCGGCTAAAATCGATTGGGAAAACGCTTCTGAATACGAATTTTTCTACGATTTAGGTTTAATTCCTGAATTCAAATACGAATTATCTGATAAGGTAACCGTAATAAAATACGAAATTGAAGTTGACGCAAAACGCGTTGCCGAAACATTAGACAATATCCGTCGGCAGCAAGGTAAAATG
>JAYTLG010000297.1:0-3529 GCA_043729555.1 Cytophaga sp. | reverse complement strand
AATTAAGAATCTTAAATAGATAATACGGTTTTTTGTTGATTTGTTCTGAATTAACTATCCTTTTGTTCTCGAAAAACACTAAAAAAACACTATTTTTGCACGTATTTTTATTAAGACAATACCAATACTATGAAAGTGTTAAAGTTTGGCGGTACCTCTGTAGGTTCTGTAGAGAGTATCCGTAAAGTCGCAGAAATTCTTTCTTCTTACAAAAAGAAAGAAAAGTTTGTCGTTGTTTTTTCTGCTATGTCAGGAATTACAAATTTACTTGTTGAAGTAGGATATAAAGCGTCTATTAGTGATGCTACCTATCAGCACGTTTTGAAGACGATAGAACAAAAACATATTGCCACGGCAAAAACATTAATTGATGTTAAGTCGCAAGGTAAAGTTATTGCATATGTAAAATTGTTATTGAACGAATTACATGATTTGTTGCACGGCGTTTATTTATTGAAAGAATTGTCGCCACGTTCAAATGATTTGGTATTGAGCTTCGGCGAACGTTTGTCGGCTTATCTTGTTTCAGAATTCTTGAAGCAAGAAGGGGTGAACGTTACGTTTTTAGATGCCCGCCAAGTTGTTAAAACAGATGGTGCATTTGGTTCTGCAAAAGTAGATTTCAAAAAAACAGATCGTGCAATTTCGGAATATTTTAGCAACCTAAAAACAAGCATTGTTACAACAGGCTTTATTGGATCTACCGATAAAGGTGAAACAACAACATTGGGTAGAGGTGGTTCTGACTATACAGCTTCTGTGTTTGGTGCTGCATTGAATTGCGATAGCATTGAAATCTGGACTGATGTTGATGGCATCATGACTGCAGATCCACGTAAAGTGAAACATGCGTTTACACTTCCACAGGTATCGTATATCGAAGCAATGGAAATGTCGCACTTTGGCGCAAAGGTAATTTATCCGCCTACATTGCAACCCGCATTTAAGAAAAAAATTCCCATTTGGATTAAAAATACCTTCAACACTTCTTTTGAAGGTACGTTGATTAACGAAGAAACAAGCGTTACCGATCATTCTGTTAAAGGGATTTCTTCCATTGAAAATATCTCCATGTTGAATTTGACAGGCAGCGGGATGGTGGGTGTTCCCGGTGTTTCGGGTCGTTTGTTTGGCGCTTTGGCAAGACATTCAATCAATGTTATCTTAATTACACAAGCATCTTCTGAACATTCTATTTGTTTTGTAATTGATTCGAAAGAATCTGCACAAGCACGAATTGCAGTTGAAGAAGAATTTGTGCACGAAATCAAAGCAGGCAAAATTGATAAGCTCCATGAAAAAGATAATTTAGCAATTGTAGCGGTTGTTGGCGATAACATGCGTCACACACCAGGTATTGCTGGAAAGTTATTTTCAGCACTAGGAAAAAATGGCATCAATGTAGTTGCAATTGCACAAGGTTCATCAGAAATTAATTTATCTGTTGTTATTGGTAAAGGCGATTTGACAAAAGCGTTAAATGTAATTCACGAATCATTCTTCTTGAGCGATGTGAAAACAATCAACGTGTTTGTTGTTGGTGTTGGTTTGATTGGTAGCGCATTGTTGAAGCAATTGCAGAAACAAGGTGCATATTTATTGAAAGAAAAGAATTTCAAAATCAACGTTGTTGGTTTAGCCAATAGCAAGAAAATGCTTATCAATGAAAATGGTGTAGCATTGGCTTCTTGGAAAGAAAAATTAGAAGAGCAAGGTGAAAAAGCAAATTTGAAAGAGTTTGTTAAACGCATGGTTGCCTTGAACCTTCGCAATTCTATTTTTGTTGACAATACATCGAATAAAGATGTTGTTTCATTTTACCATACAGTATTAGACGAAAGTATTTCAATTGTAACACCGAATAAATTAGCAAATTCAGGTTTGTTTAGCGATTACAAAAAACTTCAAGAGACTGCATTCAAGCGTGGCGTGAAGTTGATGTACGAAACAAATGTTGGTGCAGGTCTTCCTGTAATCAATACATTAAACGACTTGAAAGATAGTGGCGATAAAATCATTCGAATTGAAGGTGTATTGTCAGGCACCTTGTCTTACATCTTCAATAATTTTAAAGGCGATAAAAAATTTAGCGATATTGTTAAAGAAGCGAAAGAGAAAGGCTTTACAGAACCTGACCCAAGAGATGATTTGAATGGCAAAGATGTTGCACGTAAGATATTAATATTGTCGCGTGAAGCAGGTTTTGAAATGGAGTTTGATGATGTAAAAGTTGAAAATATTTTGCCAGCTCCATGCCTAAAGGCGAAGACAGTAGAAGAATTCTTTATTCAATTAGAAAAAAATAACGATGTGTTTTCTAAAAAACGCAACGAAGCAGATAAGGCAAATAAAGTATTGCGCTTTATCGCAAAACTTGAAAATGGAAAAGCAGAAGTAAGTCTGCAAGCGGTAGATGCTACACATCCATTCTATTCACTTTCAGGTAGCGATAATATGATCGCATACACAACTGAAAGGTATAAAGAAAGACCATTGGTAATTAAAGGTCCTGGTGCAGGCGCAGAAGTAACTGCAGCAGGTGTGTTTGGAGACATTATCCGCATCAGTAATTACTTGAAAGGGTAATTACAGTATAACGTTTTTAGTGTAAAGTGTAAGAGGTGCGTATCTTAACAGTTAGTACCTGAAAACTTATAACTTATAAAAAATGAAAGACAGTGTAAAAGTATTTGCGCCTGCTACCGTAGCTAACGTTTCGTGTGGTTTTGATGTATTGGGCTTTGCAGTCGACAATCCAGGCGACGAAGTATTGCTTCGTTTGTCTGATAAAAAAGGCGTGCGCATTACTTCTATAACAGGAGATGATGGTCGCTTGCCTAAGGCTGCTGAAAAAAATACAGTTAGTATTTCAATTCTTCGTTATCTAGAAACGTTAGGTATCGAACAAGGGATTGAAATTGAATTGACGAAGAAAATGCCTTTGGGTAGTGGCTTGGGTTCGAGCGCTGCTTCTACTGTTGCAGGTGTGTATGCGATCAATCAATTATTAGGCAATAAAATGGCTGTTAAAGATTTGCTTCCATTTGCAATGGAAGGTGAATTTTTAGCTTGCGGCTCGGCTCATGCCGATAATGTAGCGCCCTGTTTGTATGGCGGTTTTGTATTGGTTCGCAGTTACAGCCCATTGGATGTGGTAAAACTTCCCGTGCCAGCAAATTTGTATGCAACTATTATCCATCCACATGTTGAAGTACAAACAAAAGATGCTCGCAATATTCTGCCAAAACAAATTCCATTAAGCCTTGCGTCTGCGCAGTGGGGAAATGTAGGGGGGTTGGTTGCAGGTTTGTTAATGAACGATACCAGCTTGATTGGACGTTCCATGCAAGACCTTATTGTGGAGCCCGCACGTTCGGTATTGATTCCCGGATTTGACGATGTGAAAAAAGCAGCTTTAGATAATGGTGCATTGGGTTGTTCTATTTCTGGGTCTGGTCCATCTATCTTTGCGTTGAGTACGGATAAAGAAACAGCTCAAAAAATTGGTACCGCTATGAAAAAAGGATTT
>JAYTLG010000296.1:0-1980 GCA_043729555.1 Cytophaga sp. | reverse complement strand
TTACTTTCCGATACAGAACTTACTAAAAATATTATCCAATAAATCGTCCGTTGATATATCTCCTGTGATCTCACCTAAGTGGTATAGCGATTGACGAATGTCCTGCGCTAGCAAGTCGCCGGGTAGGTCGTTGTCCATGCCGCTAAGCACATCGTCTAAAGCCTTACGTGTTTCGCGCAGACTTTCGTAGTGGCGCATGTTGGTTACAAGCGTATCGTTCTGTTTGAAGGAATCGTATTGAATGATCTCTAATAGATTTTGTTTCAATTCTTCAATACCAATATTTTCTTTCGCAGAAATATATATAATGCCATCGATGTTGCGGAAGGTTGTAATGATTGCATCTTCGCGTGCATCAATTTTATTGCCGACAACAAGAAAGGGAGCTTGCAAGGATTTTAATTCTTCTAAGTCACGAATCAGTTCACGTTCAGAAGTAGACTTTACATCAAACAAATAAATCACCAAACTTGCTTGTGTCATTTTTTCACGCGTGCGTTTTACACCCATGGCCTCAATGGTATCCGTAGCTTCGCGTAAGCCGGCAGTATCTATAAAGCGGAAGGTGATGCCTTCCACATTCAATTCGTCTTCAATAAAATCACGCGTAGTACCAGCAATCTCAGATACGATTGCTTTCTCTTCGTTTAATAATGTATTTAATAAGGTAGACTTTCCGGCATTGGGTTTTCCAATGATTACGGTAGGTACACCGTTTTTAATTACGTTGCCAAGGGAGAAGGAATGGATCAAACGGTCGATTACCCGTTTAATTTCGTTTATGAGTTTGCGCAATTGTGTACGATCGGCAAAGGCAACATCTTCTTCACTGAAATCCAATTCCAGTTCAATCATTGAAGCAAAGTGAATCAGCTGTTCGCGCAGTCTGCGGATCTCATCAGAGAAGCCGCCACGCATTTGCTGCAAAGCAACCTGATGTGATGCTTTCGAATCCGATGCAATTAAATCTGCAACAGCTTCGGCTTGTGCCAAATCAAATCGGCCGTTTAAAAATGCACGCATCGTAAACTCGCCTGGCTTGGCATGACGCGCTCCTTTTTGTAAGAATAATTGTAAGAGTTCTTTAACAATAAAGGTTGAACCGTGGCACGAAACTTCAATTACATCTTCTTTTGTAAATGATTTCGGACCTTTAAATACCGTAACAACTACTTCATCAATCACTCGTCCATCATCTTCGATATTGCCCACATGTACTGTATGTGTGGGTACATGTGCTATGTTTTTAGAAGGAAATACCGCAGAGGTGATTTCAAAAGCCTTAGAACCTGATAAGCGTATAACGCCAATGGCGCCCATGCCTTGTGGACTAGCTAATGCAACGATGGTGTCGTTGTGATTGGTTGTAGTTGAGGTATTCAAAATTTATTCGATTGTTTCGGTGAATGATTTACTGAAATCATCCCAAGAGGTTGTTTTATAATGATTGTCGCCAATATAATGTATAATGCGATTGAAGTCGTTTGGTGCTTGATAGCCAGGTAAGGGTTGCAACAATGTTTCATCAGCTTCAAGATAAACCGTAGTCGGGTATGAGTTGACATGAAATATTTTTCCAGCCAACTCTGCATTTGTTAGGCCCTTGCCTTTGTAGTGTGCCGAATCTGCTTTCTCTGCATTTAACTTTACAGAATAAAATTTTTTATTCAAGTAGGCAGCAATTTTGGGCTGACTAAATGTTTTTTTATCCATCTCTTTACACCAGCCACACCAATCGGTATACACATCAATGAAAATTGGTCTCGGATTTTTTTTGCTTAAAGCAACAGCTTCGTCGTATGTAAGCCATTTAACAACTTCGGTTGTTGTTGTCGTTTTTTCTTGATCCGATGGTATAAAAATGAATCCAGCAGAAACTAGCATTGTAGCTAGGCCGATTATTGCAATAATTTTTGATTTCATAATAGCTAAGCGTATTTGTTTTTATAAAAAGTTCCGTGTTGAAATTATACCGTTGGT
>JAYTLG010000295.1:0-8735 GCA_043729555.1 Cytophaga sp. | reverse complement strand
CATTTTCAAAACTTGTTCTACTATTTACAGAACCTTCAATTGGCAAAGGTTTAGACCAAGAATTATCTGGACGATGCTTACAATAATAAATATCTCCTTGTCCATCGTCTTTATAAATAAACAACTCTGTACCATCGGCAGACAAGGCAATACTTGCATCATGGCCATCCGTATTGATATTTGCACCAATATTTTTAGGGGTTGCCCATTGACCGTTTATTTTTTTAGTAATATAAATATCTTCAAAATATTGTCCTTCATCATTCAGTAACTCCCCTGTACTTCCTGGTCTTCTCGAAGTAAAAATCATTACTTTTTCATCGGCTGAAATAACGGGTGCAAAATCAGGATAATTGGAGTTTACGACGTTTCCGACATTTTCAATCTTAACATCTACTGGATTGGCCATAAATTCGACCCCATTGGCACATTCATACAATCGACGATCTACTTTTTTTAGATAAGGACTCGTATCAGACAATGTTTTTCTGAATAATGTGTAATAATTTGCAGCTTCAGGGAAACGGTGATTTTGCTGATATGCAACACCTAAATTGTATAAAATATCAGGGTCAACCTTTGAATTTAGTTTATATGCGCTCTCAAAATAAGGCAAACACTTATGTGGATAATCTGATTTTAAGTATTGTATACCAATCTTATTGTTCAAACTTGCATTAGCCTGATTAAGCTTATAGGCTTCCAAATACAGCTTTAATGCTTGTTGATTATCCCCTTTCTCCTTAGCTGCATCGCCATCTTTTATGTACTTCTTTTCATTTTGAGCTTGAGAGAAAAATGAAAAACTAAGTAATAAATAACTTAGAAATAAAACTTTTGAAGCTAATGATCTATATTTTGTTGATATCATACGAATGAGAATTTCTCGAAATAATCTATATTTCAACTTTTACACGAACTTAAATGTAAGTGTTGCGTTTGAATTATACAATTTATAGGATACAAATGTTTCGTAAAAACCTTTATTTAATTATGTTAAAAAAACGAATAATTCGACCTTAGGGCCTAAGGTCTATATATAATTTTGTAAATTGTAGGCCCATTAGTTTAGAAATGTGATATTATGAAAATGAATGCAACTTTCATCAGTAGTTATGATGATTATAAAAAATGCCCAGAATTTGCTACCCCCGAATATGCATTCATAGGTCGTTCTAATGTGGGCAAATCATCGCTAATAAACTCATTAACAGGTGTTAAAAAATTAGCAATGACTTCTTCTAAACCTGGAAAAACGCAACTTATCAATCTATTTAATATTGAAGATAAATGGATTTTAACCGATTTGCCAGGGTACGGTTTTGCAAAAGCAAGCCAAACGAGCCGAATCAAATGGGGGCAAATGGTGCATGACTATTTAAAAAACCGAAGTAATTTAACAAATGTTTTTTTACTGGTGGATTCTAGACATGACCCAATGAAGAATGATTTAGACCAAATTACCTGGTTGGCGAGCAATGGCATCCCTTTTAGCTTAATTTTAACGAAGTCGGACAAGCTATCTACAACACAATTAGAAAAAAGTGTTGCTAAGTGGATTGAAGTATTGAGTGTAGATTGGGAAGAATTACCTAAAATGATTATAACCTCCTCTGAAACAGGAAAGGGTAAAGAAGATTTGATTGCTTACATAGAAGAAGTGAATAAACAGTTAAATAATTAAGTTGGCACAATTTTGGATGAATTTTGCTATACTTGTAATTGTAACCATAACAACCGAATCATGAAAAAGTTATTATTTGTTCTGGCCATAGGCTTCGTTGCCATTATTTCATTCAAAGAAATACAGGCACAAACTTCACCATCAAAAGCTGTTCCTTCTGCTATATATTATGAAGGTGGCCAAGAAGCTATGTATGCCTTTATTAATTCACATGTTATATATCCTCCAACTGCAAAAAGAAATAGAATTCAAGGTGAGTGTGTTATATCTTGTATCTTGGAAGCAGATGGTAGTGTGACAAGTGTAGCCGTTGTTAAAAACATTGGCGGCGGTTGTGGCGAAGAAGCTGCTCGTGTGGTTAAATTATTAAAATTTAATGCACCAGGTTTCAAAAATCAAACAAGCATACCCGTATATTTTAAGTTATAATTATATTTATTCAGATTACATTAATATTAAGATGGAGTTAAGAGAAGTAGCAGCAGTATCAGGCAGAGGCGGATTATTTAAAATACTTAAGCCTACAAAAAATGGTGTTATCCTTGAAGCACTTGATGCTTCAAAAAAACGCTTTGTTGCAGGTGCAAATGAAAGAGTTTCAATTCTAAATGAAATTTCTATTTACACTACAGATAAAGATGGTTCAGTTGCATTAGAAGTTATTTTGCAAAAAATTCATGCTAGTTTCGGTAGCGACACTAAAATCACTTCGAAATCTACCGATGCTGAATTAGGGACTTTCTTAGCGAGTGTATTACCTACTTACGACCGCGAAAAAGTATATCATTCGGATATCAAAAAATTAGCGGGTTGGTATGCTATATTACTTGCAAACTTCCCTGAAGTATTGGTTGCTAAAAAACCTGAAGCCAAAGCGGAGAAATCTATAGAGGTTACTTCTGAAGAAGCAACTGCAAAAAAAGTTGTAGCTAAAAAAGCGAAGACGGAAGATGCGGAAGCGCCAGCAGCTAAAAAGCCTGCGGCTAAAAAAGCAACAAAAACAAAAAGTGAATAATACACTCGAAATATTTGAAATACAAGTACCCGAACATCCGGAAATTAATTCTCCGGATGTTTCTGTTTTTAAAGCGAATCTAAAAAAACAACTTATTTTTTTATTAGAGAAAGATATCGCAACCCTATGGAATGGCCTCTACCGTATTGATGTTTCAGAAAATAAAGTGAAAGAAGTTTTTGAAGGAATCCCCGACAGCAGTGAGATAGCAGACAAGCTGAGTGTATTAATTATTGAACGATTGATTTTAAAAATGAATTTCAGAAGGAAATATTCTTCTGAAATTTAAACAAATCGTTTTAATGTTTCTCTTACCGAAGCAACATACCAACCACCGAACAAATTAACATGTACCAATAGCGGATATAAGTTATAAATATCTACACGTGTATCAAAAAAACCTTTATCAAGAGGCATTACTTCATTATAGGCATCATAAAATTCATCTTCAAAACCACCAAATAGTTTTGTAAATGCAATTTCAATTTCTCGATTACCATAATACGTAGCGGGATCTACCAAACACACCGTTCCTTTTTGATTCAAGGTGAAGTTTCCACTCCACAAATCACCATGTAATAAGGTAGGTCTCGACTGTGTAAGCAAATCAGGCAAACGATTTCCCAACTTATCGATCATTGTCATTATATCTGAACCCAATACTTTTTCAGCTTTTTTAGCTTGAGGTAAAATACGTTGTTCTAAAAAAAAGTTTACCCAGTTTGTATCTTGTGTGTTCGATTGCGGAAGTGATCCAATATAATTATCGTATTCCAAACCAAATGTAGTACCGTTTACTTTGTGTAATTCTGAAAGTGTACGTCCAAAATCTGCCCAAAAATCTGCAACACGTTTGCCCGGTTCAATCAATTTCAAAATAAAATAACTGATGTGATCAACGGTTCCAAACCCAACCACTTCAGGCGTATTATGTGGCAGTACGTTTCGAAGCAATTCCAAATTCTTAGCTTCTTTTTCAAACATATCAACCAAACCTGCACGATTGGTTTTAATAAAGAAATTTCCACTTGATGTTTTCACAGCAAATGCTCTACTTGTATTCCCACCTCCAATAGGACGTACTTCATTGACTTTTACATCCGTACCTGCTACTTGAATTAATAAGGATTCGATCGTTTCTTTATTCATTATTGATGCTCAAATTTTAGTGCTGTACACTAGATTGAATGTTCCATGCGAATATAGCGTAATAATTCGTAGGATGAACGCTCTAGCATCCCAAAAACTTCATAAAAACCATCTTCACCTCCATAATACGGATCGGGAACATCTGCACCTTTATTTTGGAGATCAAAATCACGCATTAAAAAAACAGCAGCGTTTTTTTTACCCACACAAATCAAGGATTCAATATCTTGAAAATTGCTACTATCCATCGCTAAAATATAGTCTTGTTTCTCTAAATCAATCGACAAAATTTGCTGCCCTTTGTGTTGTAAAACAATATCATTTTGTGCGCAAACATGAGTGGCTCTACTATCTGGATCCTTACCCATATGATACCTAGCAGTACCTGCAGAGTTTATGGTTATTTTGTTTTGCAAGCCTTCGCGTTCGATTACTTTTTTAAAAATCCCCTCTGCCATAGGCGATCTACAAATGTTACCTAAGCACACAAAAAGTACATTAATTTGATTCATTAAATTGGTATGTTTATTACTCTTACAAATTAGTAAAAATTATGACGCAAATAACGCCATTATTCAATGTTTAGTATATCCTTTTGTGATTTAATCCGTTAAGTTCAGCTATATTGCGTTAATATGTTAAATTTTATTTAACACCAAAATGAAACAAAGGAGTACATTTTACGTGAAAATTATCACACTATACATTCTTATTTTTATAAGTTTTTTAGTAAAAACACACGCAGGTCCTAATTTTTCGGATTTGATTGGTGCCGTTAAAGATACAAAGCAATTTGGTTTTATTGTTGAAGTATTACATACGCCTATCACATCACATCAAGCACGTTAATCCATCTTTTCTTACTTACTTTTGGTTCTCATTTTTCATTTACCTATTATTGTAATTAATTATTAAATAATAATAATTATCAATAAGTAGTGATTCAAAACAAATTACATACACCTCTTTCCTTAGAAGAAATCAAGAACAAACTAACTGAGTTTGGTTTAAAAGCCACACATCAGCGTTTGGTGGTATATGATTCATTACAAAAAATGCCGATACACCCATCGGCTGAGGAAGTATATACAGAAATACATCCCGATACCCCTTCAATATCTTTAGCAACTGTATACAATACACTTGATAGTTTTGTTGAAGCGAAATTAATTAACCGAGTATTGTCAGAAGGTAAAAGTAGATATGACTTTAACACCCTTCAGCATCACCATATTTACATTACCAATACGGATGAAATAATCGATTTCCACGACCCTGAATTACAAAAAATATTGGCTGCTTATTTGAAAAAGAAACAGCTTACAAATATTACAATTCAAGAGTTGCAAGTACACATAAAAGCTGAAAAAATCAATCCCTCTAAAAAAATTGGGATTCAATAAACACGTAAATAATCGTTCACTATAAAATAAAATCTATATGTCTTTAGTAGGAAAAAAAGCTCCTTTATTTGTTGCACCTGCAGTGTTAAATGGCTACGAAGTAGTTGAAGAATTCTCATTACAACAGTACATTGGTAAAAAATACGTTGTATTCTATTTCTATCCAAAAGATTTCACATTTGTTTGTCCAACTGAAATCTTAGCATTCCAAGAAAAACTTGCTGCATTTGAAGCTAAAAATACAGTGGTTGTTGGTTGCTCTACAGATACTGAAAACTCGCACCTTGCGTGGTTGTCGTTAGCAAAAAACAAAGGTGGTATTGAAGGTGTTAAATATCCAATGGTTGCAGATACAGCTAAAACAATATCTACAAACTTTGGTGTATTAGCTGGTCACTATGATATCGACGATGAAGGCAGCATGATATTCGTTGGTACTCCAATAGCATACAGAGGTACATTCTTAATTGATAAAGAAGGTATCGTTCGTCACGAAACAATCAACGACTTCCCATTAGGTCGCAACATCGATGAAACATTGCGTATGGTTGAAGCATTACAACACGTAGAAAACCATGGTGAAGTTTGTCCTGCTAACTGGGGTGAAGGTAAAGAAGCGATGAAAGCTACTGTTGAAGGCGTTTCGAATTACTTAGCTAAAAACTAGTACTGAGTATATAGTACAGAGTACTTAGTATAAAAGGGAAGATATATATCTTCCCTTTTCCCTTTTAATATCATTTGCTTTTTTGTACTATATACTCCGTACTTAGTACTTTATACTACTCCACATAATCCAAATCTTTCCCAAAGGTTTCGGGCAAACGATACACAGACCAGAAAGAAATAGCAAATAAGAAAATTGTTACAACAAGTGCTGCCGATGCTAAACTTCCCATCTGCATAAAACCATCGCCATCTACGCTCAAGTAATCAAACAATAAGGCAATCAACACCAACGAACCTCGCACAAAATTAGGTGCTGTAGTGGCTGTTGTTGCACGCAAATTAGTACCAAACTGCTCGGATGCAACGGTAACAAACATGGCCCAGAAACCAACGGAGAAGCCTAACAGTGTAATCATTGCATAATATACATTTGCACTCACATCTGACAAATTGATGTAAATTAATATTAAGGTTAAACAGAAAATATAAAAAATATAAAATGCTTTTTTGCGACTTTTCAATAATTGAGATAAGGCGCCACTGGCTATATCACCAAAGACAAGACCAGTATAACAAAACATAATGCTATACTCGCGTTCCAACACATCGGTACCGCTGGTACCCAACTCTGCTGCAAACTCGGGCGCACGACCTATCAAAATACCAATTACAAACCAAATTGGCGAGCCGATGATGATACAATACAAATACTTCAGTGCGATTTTTTTATTTTTAAATAACGCGAAAAAATTCCCGTGTGAAACTTCGTTGCGTTTTGACTTTTCAAACATACCAGATTCAAACACCCCTATACGCAAGAGTAATAATGACAAGCCCAAGCCGCCGCCAATAAAATAAGCCATTTGCCACGATAAAAATTTACCAACAAGAGCTGCTACAATAGCGCCTGTAACACCAACCGAAGCTACAATCATAGTACCGTAGCCACGCTTTTCTTTACTCATCACTTCGCTTACCAAGGTGATTCCTGCACCCAGCTCCCCTGCCAAACCAAAACCTGCAATAAATCGAAGAATACCATAGGCCAAAAACGCTTGATCTTTATCTTGAAACACATCTACAAAACCATTTGCAATATTAGCCAACGAATACATAATGATGGACCCAAAAAGTACCGATAAGCGGCCTTTTTTATCGCCCAAAATCCCCCAAAAGATACCTCCCAACAACATGCCAATCATTTGTATGTCCAACAAGGTTTGAAATTCTCCAATAATATTATCCTGAACCCCAATACCTTTTATGCTTTTAACCCCAATGATTAAAAAAAGCACAAGATCATAGACGTCAACAAAATAACCCAATGCAGCCACCAACACCGTGGTTGTTATTGCTTTATTTATAGAATTTTCAGAGGTATTTGGTATCATTGAGCTTCGTTTTTAATTAAAAATCTCCGCAAAATACAAAACAGTTTCATGGTTATCAAACATCTACAATTTTGTACCTTGCAGAAGTTATGAAAGTGTTTTACGATTTATCGATACATATATTCAATTGGTTCATTGCACTTGCAAGGTTAAGCGGGCATAAAAAAGCTACGCTCCTTTCTGCAGGACGAAAAGAAACGATTTCTAAAATCGTACACTTCAACACTACGAACACCAATCCCGTTGCATTGTTTCATTGTGCTTCCTTAGGTGAATTTGAACAAGCGCGACCTGTCATTGAAGCATGGAAAATAAAATACCCTTCTTATAAAATTGTTGTCAGCTTTTATTCACCCTCCGGATACGAAGTTCGAAAAAAATACAGCAATGCCGATTTGATCGTATACTTAACTTCTGATACAAAACACGACGCACGCACCTTCATCCATACGCTTAAGCCTTCCGTTATATTTATTATTAAATATGAATTTTGGTTGAATCTATTAGATGCCATCAAAGCGAAAAACATTCCGTTGTTTTTAGTGTCGGGTGTATTCAGAAAAAAATTATTTTTCTTTCGAAGTGGCGGCGACTTTATGCGTAACCGATTGCATGCATTTTCACACTTTTTTTTACAAGACAAACATTCAGGCGAATTACTAAGCTCCATTGGCTTTAACAATTGGACGATATCAGGTGATACCCGATTTGACAGGGTTCATCAGACGGCATTAGCAACGACCAAAATACCAGAAATAGAAATTTTCAAACAAGACAAACCTTTACTGGTTATAGGCAGTGGATGGAAAGAAGATATGGCTGTTTTAATTCCTTTTATAAATAATTTTAAAAACGAATTAAAAATTATTTATGCACCGCATGAAATTCATGATTCGGAGATGACTGAAATTGAAAAACAAATCGAAAAAAAATCAATTCGATTCTCAGCTTTCAATTCTTCGGATGCAATAGCTTCCGATGTATTAATCATTGATAATATTGGCATGCTATCATCCATATACGGCTATGCTGATTTCGCATACGTTGGCGGTGCCTTTGGCAGTGGCTTGCACAACATCTTAGAACCAGCGGTATTTGGTGCACCAATTTTCTTCGGACCCAAAATTAAAAAATTCCCAGAAGCTGCTTGGTTGATTTCATTGGGGTATGCTAAAAGCATTTCAACGACAGAAACATTCAGTCAAGAATTTACTGCCATTTACCAATCGCCTCAAATTAAAGTGACCATTCAAAAAGGATTACAACATATCATGCTTCAATCATGTGGAGCAACAACGAGTATCATGCAAAAACTTTCATCTGATTACCCATACCTTAATCCTACGAATCAATGAAAGGCATTGTATACAAATCAACCGGTTCGTGGTATTCTGTAAAAGCAGAAGATGGCAGCTTCTATAATG
>JAYTLG010000294.1:0-2205 GCA_043729555.1 Cytophaga sp. | reverse complement strand
AACGTCCATTTTACAACAAATTATTAAAAAAGAAAACCAAAGTAAATGATACTCAAATGTCTTATCGTTGACGACGACCTCATGGCGCGTAAATCCATTGAAAGGTTGTGTGAAAAAAATGAGCATCTGCAGCTGATTGGCATATTTGATAATGGCAACGATGCCTTAGCTTACTTGGAAAAAGAAGCGGTTGATTTGCTGTTTTTGGATATTGAAATGCCTGAACTGAGTGGTATTGAATTGCTCAATCAGCTTATTGAACTGCCAATGGTCATTTTCACCACGTCGAAAACAGAATATGCTTTCGATGCCTTTGAATTTCAAGCGATAGATTTTATTAAAAAACCCATCACGGCTCAGAGATTTGAGCAAGCTGTTACGAAAGCCTTCGATACAGCCAAGAAACGTCAAATTTATAAAACCCAAACCAGTGACATATATGTGAGGGAAGACGGACGCTTTATCAGAGTCGCTTGCGACGATATACAATTTTTTGAAAATGTCGGGGACTATGTGCGTGTGAAAACAATCAAATCTCAATATATTATTCATGGCACTTTAAAAAGCATTGATGAAAAACTCAATGATTCTCGGTTTTTAAAAATACACCGCTCTTTTATTGTCAATTTGGATAAAATCAAAGACATCGAGGAAAATTCTTTGGTGATTGAAAAGAGTGTTATCCCCATCAGTCGGGCGAATAAAAGTGAGTTGATGGCACGATTGAAAATATTGTAATTGAAATCCGTGTTAAGAATACTGATATAAATATTTTTCTAATGTTGGTATAATATTTGAAATAATGATAATAAATCACAAGTCTCCATTTTGCTTGTGTTTTTCATCAACTCTTTATTGAGATTATAAATATTCACACAAATTTGCACCATTCATTTGGGTTTAAAAACAGATAACATACAAAATGCAGTTAACTATTACACATTATTTTTCCCATTTATCGGGCAAAATACTGAGGGGGGGTAATCACAAGAACAACTTATTGATTTGTTTTTTTTTATTATCAATCACATCTCTTTTTGCCAATCCTTCATTTGATAAAAAGAATTTATCGTTAGATTCCCTTGCTTCAAAGAATGCTTTGACGAGCTTCACATTTGATTGTACTGCACCGACTATCACAGGTTATTTTTATTTAAGTGGAGTGACTCAAACAGGTTATATTACGCTCAAAATCGGCAGTATTACGAGTGGCACAACCAGTATTGTGGTCACAACAGCCAATGGTTTTTCTGGTGGAATAGCCAGCACATCGCTGGCTACCAATCAAACGAGTATCCAAATTCCGATTAGTTTCAATGGATTAAGCCCTGTTGGCACTTATAATTTGACCGTTTCTTCTCCAAATGCTACTAATAATTGTAGTGTCCAAATGACAGTATCGCCCTGTTCTGCCTACAAACCAGCTATCAACACCAATGTGCCGCCGATATTATGTACAGGAGATAGCATTACTCTTACAGCAGCAAGTGGTATTAGATATACGTGGAGTACAGGCGAGACGACAGCTTCCATTAAAAAAAATAAAGCCGGTACTTATTCAGTAACGGTTACCGCAAATGGATGTACAGGCTCTAATAGCCAAATTGTGTCTTTTAATAGCAATTGTGAAGCAGGCATGTGCACTGGGGTTTTATCACCCAATTTATACAATATTACTTTTGGGGTAGGTGCCCGAACGACTTTACCCAATGCTGTTTCAGGCGCAACAACTACCCACGTGTATTCGCCTACGGGCGGCATTATAGATGGGCAATATGCTGTAACAAATAATGCGTCAGAAGCAGGAGGTTGGGCAGCTATCACCAGCGACCATAGCGGGGACGGTACCCAAGGGCGATTGATGGTTATCAATGCAGACAATACGCCGAAAGAATGTTTTAGATTACCAGTTAGTGGTTTGTGTTCAAATTTAAAATACCAGTTTTCGGCTTGGATTAAAAATATATCCAATAAACCTGAAAAACCCAATGTGACTTTAGAAATAAGGGATTCTGCGACGGATTCGTTGTTGGCTATCAAAGGCACATCCGATGTCCCATATGGTAACTGGGTTCAATATGGTTTTACTTTTTATACGCCTGCTAATCCTAACCTATATATTGTATTGAGAAATAATACAAAAGGAGGAACGAATGGTAATGATTTGGCGATTGATGATATTCAATTCGCTTATTGTGGTCCTCC
>JAYTLG010000293.1:0-22923 GCA_043729555.1 Cytophaga sp. | reverse complement strand
TGGTTTAAACAAACAACACAACCACGGCGGGCGTCGGCATTTTGCTATACAAATACTAATATTCACCACCAACTTTTCGCTGATTTAAGATTTTGTTTTTTGACGCAGGCAACGTTAGCGGTGGTTTTTCAAATGGAATCTTTTCATTTAACGACTGAATAAATAATTCAATCTTAGTTATTTCACTCTTGGTCAAATGCAATGAGTCGGAAGACAATGTTTGATTGGGCACTTGCAATCCCCTGCCTACTCCACCCCCGTTATTATAAAACTCAATAACTTCTGTTAAATTATCAAACACTCCGTTATGCATGTATGGCTTCGTATACGCAGCATTCCGTAAGGTTCCTGTTCGAAATGCATGTACCATCTCGCCGGAATAATACACCTGCGCACGACCTGAATCTGTACTCAAGCTTATAAAAAGTTTATCCGAAGGAACTCCGATTACTTCAAATTCAGAATTTACATAAGGCGGTTTTACACCATTAAATTGTGGCGCAAAATGGCACGTTGCACATTGGGCTTTACTCATAAATAAATTAAACCCTTCTTGAACTTGCGGATCTACTGCTTTCTTTTCAATCATTGCTTCATCGAACGGTGCATACGCATTGCTAAATTTGCTGTAATACACGGTAATTGCAGAGACAATATGGTCGATGGTGATTGTTTTTTCTTGCGGTGTATGGCTCAGCAATTTTGAAAATCTTGAATTATATTCTTTACAGCTTAATACTTTTTCCAAAATTTCTTTTGCGGCACCGCCCATTTCAAGTGGGTTTAACATGACACTTTTGGCTTGATTCTGCATCGATATATGTGTACCGTCCAACATCAATAAATGATTTTGTTGAACATTGATTAACGATGGTGTATTTCGAACTAAACGATCGATACCATTAAATTGTAGTGAGGTGCGATTTGTGGTATCGGTAAAATACTGCGTAGGTACATGACACGATGCACAACTACGCAAATTATTCCCAGACAAAATTGGATCGTAAAACAGCAACTTTCCTAAATCATTAATTTCACGAAGCACTATAGAATCGCTTACGCGAGAGAATACACCTTTTGTATTTTGTGCATAATACAGGTCTTTATCAAAAATGGATGTCGCTTTTTTATTTAAAGAATAATCAACCAAACTTTTACTGGACACCTTATGTGCAAGAATCATTTTTTGATTCAATGAAAAAAGTGGATTTACAAATTGTTGAATAAAAATAAAATTATTAAAATCATTTATCTTCTTGGGTTGTTGTTGTACAAATTCAATTGTTTTGATATACAAGTCCAAGTATTCAACCGACAACATTTTTTCAGGGAAACTTTTATTGTATGCAGCATACAAATTTTGAACGTCTTTCAACATCGTAAACAACTCTGGTATTACTTCCTCGGTATCGGGGCATTCAAATCCGGTTGTGTAAATGGTCGCCAAATTTAACAGATACAAGCGATTGCATAAATAAAAATGATTGGGGCTCGCCAACTGATTGCTAATAGAATCTACGAGATAGATATTCGTTGCGTCAATAGATTCCTGAATTAATCGTTGCAATTCCTTCTTATCGATAATTGGTTCCTCCAAATACAAATAGGATAAGGTAAGCCCAGCAGCTTCCCTTTTATAAGGTGCTTCAAATTTTTCGAACACTTCTGTTTCCCATTCAACAGGCAGGGGGCCATTAATTTTTTTATACACAAGTGGCTCCAAATAACGCAACCAAAAATCTACGCCTTTTAATTGAATACGGGTTTCCTGAATTTGATTTGATATCGTTTGAATATCCGCACTTGTTGTTAGATTACTCACATGAATGAATGTTAATAAGCGCTGCTGCCTTTGCTTAAATGCATTTATTTTATTGGTGTACAACGATTGATATTCAGATACGTTACCCGAATTCGATTTTGTTATAAATGAAATTGAAACAAATAATGTAACAAGTGTGGCAAATAATAAAATATTTTTTTTCATTTCTACTACTATTCCTAAACAAATAAACGGGTTACGCGACAACACGTAACCCGTTCAAACTAATAAAAAAATATTACTTCATGACAACAATTCTTACGCGTTGCGTTTTAGTTTCTGTTGTAACTTCAACAATATATGTCCCATTAATTAAAGATGTTGTATTCAAAGGAAGCGTATTTTCACCTATTCCCAATGTTTCTTTCATGATTGGCAAAACAGATTTTCCTTGAACATTATATACTTTAATTTCTACTTCTGATTGAGTCGGCATTACAATTGAAATGGTAGATGACACACCCATCGGATTTGGATATATCACCACCGATGCTTGATCAACTTCATCTGCTGTAAGCACTGCTGTTGTTATTGGATTTGCATTTTTAGTATCTGGATTTGTGAATGCTAACAACTGTCCACCTTGCACTAACTCTCCAGCAATTGTGTAATGTGCCTGATCTGCTACTATGAACATACCTTTTCCTAAGATATTTTCCATGTCGATCACACCTGTTGCTTCTTCGTCAATTGTTAAGAAGTTGGGTGCACCGGTTACGAATCTACTCGCATCGTGGCTTGCAATTTCCTTCAATGCATCCGTTGCAATTGTGTACTGCCATGTTTTCCCTAAGTGTGCATTACCACCAACATCTTCAACCATGATGATATGACCATAATTATCAATTACCATGTTGTCCAACATTATCTGACCTTCTGTTCCATCAAGTACCGCTGTGATCGTTCCGCCTAATTCCGGATTCGACACATCTGTGAAACTTAATCTCCACAAACGGCTTGGACTTGAGAATGAATTTGTTGTTACAAAGTAGAAATTGCTCGGATTTTTAGGATCCCACGCACCATCTTCAGGGCGTAAGAATGCTGTTACACCTGCATTAACACTATTTGTTTCCAACGTAGCTCCAGTTGTGCTTTTAACATCTCCAAGATCAAACATCGTAAACGCTGTTCCTGCTGCTGGTATGCTTGCACTTGTTTCTGCTATCAATCCAGTAACTTTAACACCATATAATTTACCATTCGCTAACCCAGCTTTATCTACTTCTGTTCCTGTGTTTGTTTTTGTTCCAACATATACATACACCTGTCCGCCTGTAGCATCATCTAAACCAACTACAATTGTTTTGTTACTTGCCGTTGGGTTCGCTACTGCATTCTCATAAGAAAACTTACCCAATGCCGGCAACTCATAGGATGTACCTGCATTTGGACCTGTGGCTATATGCGCCATCCCTCTGCCTTCTGCACCGCTTTCTTCTCCATTCATGAAGATACGTTCCTCTGTACCTAAACTTGTAGCACTGTTATAGAACGCACTAACCTCTGGCAAATCTGCTGCACAAAAACGATTGAATGCTGACAATGCACTTGGAGTTGCTGAAGTATATGCTGTATATCCTGTTCCATTCCACAAGTTTGCTGTTTGAATCAAATCAGAACCGCTTTGTACAGATAAATCAGATTTCTTAATAACCCATTTTGAAACAAATGCTCCAGCTGAACCATGTGCTCTTGCAATACCTGCGGTATTACCTAATTCATGATTCATCAATACCGTGAATGTACCATCTCCATTATCATATGCTCCTAAACCATCTGGGATACCAACCATTTTGTAACCACCGATGTTATCGCCAACACTTAAGATAGAAGTAATTTCAACACCTGGCTGTGATGCAGTCAAGTATGGTGTTTGAGAAGTACTAATACCTGCTTTACCTTGAGCCAACGTAGGTGTTAATACTTTATAGTTATTCAACTTGTTCGCACCTTGAAGTCTGTATGTAATTAAATGTGACTTGATACCCGTTGCTGTTGCAACACCATTTGCAGCAGCCGAAGCCTGACCATAATCATTATCATTGTTGATAGCAATTGTGCTATCATTGATTATCGCTAAGCCTTCAGCTTTTTCTAAAGCAGGATCCCAACCAACAGAAAATAAATCTAAAAACAATGTTTTCTTAACAGGAACAATTCCATTAGCCGTTAACCCTGCTAAATTCACCAAACCTTCTACGGTTGAACCACCGCTATATAAAGCTGATGTAATAGGTGTAGCACCCGTAATATTTATTTTATAGATTTTTTTAATATCCGTTGTCCCTCTCAATGCAGCTTCAATCACTAAAAATGTTGAATCGCTGATTGCAGCCATATCACTCAATTTCCAGTCTTTTAAACGTATTTGATTTCCACCAGTCCCAATAATACCCTCATTCAAATACACAAATACTTTAGTAGCATTTGTTGTAGGATCAATTTCTAATAAACGATGTACTTGAGTTGCTTCGCCTATAGCCGTTGAAGGAAACAACAATGGGCTTTGAATCATTGCATAAATTTTACCGCTTGATGTAATCGATATACCTTCAAAACCTCTGTTGTTTTTACGGTATTTAAATACCGTATCAATAGCAATATCTTGCACTTCAATGCCTGGTAAATTAGCATATGGAGTGAAGCGACTAATCACAACACCACTAGAATTTAACTTCCAAATAGTTGGACCACCCTCTTCACAAATCCAAAAATTACCTTGTTTATCTACAACAATACCTTCCGAATCTATACCCCAAACATCTTTTGGAGCAACTTTAGCAGCGAAATTATTGCAATTCGTTACCGTATCTAATGCCGCAATCTCAGTTGCTTTACTACCAAAACCTGCAGGATTTAACAAGCCCGTAGCACCCGCACCATTTGGGCGCTTCATTGTAATCGTTTGCAAAATTTGAATAGAGTCACCATGTACACGTATGCGATGTATCTTTGGCGCATAATTCGCAAAACCATAAATCTTATCGTATGTAGGGCGACATGTAGATGGATTTGCATTTGCCGCATCGACATTTACACCTCTATCCGATACCGTCCAAAATTCTTTTCCATTTGTACCAGCGATTGGATACAAACCGGAGAACCCAGCTTCATGGTAATTTATATTTTGAAACGTTCCAATTAAAGCTGAATTATTGTTGACATAATCTTGTAGTTTGACGACTTGTGCACTCAGTTCTATTTGAGTGCTTAACAATACGCCAAAGCAAACAAGAATGCTTTGTAAAGATTTTTTCATAACAAGGGGTGTTTTTGTTTGCATCAAAAGTACGGCGGCTAGATGTTGAAGAGATTATGGATACATTATGGTTGAGTAAATTCTCAACCTAATTTAGGAGTATTAAAATAACAAATCCGTAATATATAAATAGGCATAACACCTAATTGATGCCAGTTATTTTATTCAATAAAAATGTATTGTGCATTGGGATTGCAAGTAACAAGGTGTAAAATCAGCTTAACTAGATGTTAGTTAAAAAAGAATTCTACTCAAAAATAATTGAAATATTTATTATCGGCATTCAAACTAAAAATAGGGGAATCCGATTTAAGGTTAGCCATTTTTAAGCCATCTCTTCAATTGATTATTTGAGATCAACATTTTTATTCTCAAACAATTCTTTTAACGTAAAATTTGTTTGTATTGTACAACCAGAACAATATTCTATTTGTTCGATGGATTGCATCGCCAATCCAATCCATTTTTCATCATTCAAATTTAAAACAACGTTATGTTTTTGAGCATTAAATTGACAAACGCGAATGGATAAATATTTTAAAGCTGGGTTTGTTGAATTGAAAAGAAGTTTTAAGGAATCATATTGTTTTTTATTCATGAGATCCGTTATTATGTTTACGCTTTCTGACGGACGTCCAGCTATACCACATGAAAAACCAATAACATCGAATGTAGTTGTATCAGAATACGTTTGAGTAAATGCAACGTGATAGAAAAATAAAATAGGTATTGAAAAAATATATTTCATACTTGACTATTATCTAATGGCGTACATTTATTTTCTTATTTGTAAACAAACACCGATGCCTTCGATTGAAGCGAAGGCATCGGTACTATAACCTAGAAGTACCTATATACTCCCCTTCAACTCAATTCGAAACGTCGTTCCTCTATCCGCCGAACTTTGTAATACATACACCTTCCCTCCATGATACTCCTCGATGATGCGTTTAACCAAGGTCAGACCAAGTCCCCAACCACGCTTCTTCGTTGTAAAGCCAGGTTTAAAAATTGTTTTTACTTTATTCTTTGCTATCCCTTTTCCAGAATCACGAATATCAATACAGATATTGTTTTTTATGGAAGCGATTTCAACATCAATACTACCGCGACCATCCATGGCGTCGATTGCATTTTTGCAAATATTTTCAATCACCCAACCCATCAAGGAGATATTCATTACCGCCGTAGCGCCTTTTGTTTGATCTGCTAACGAAAACTTTACATACGAAGAGGTGCGCGATTTTAAATAATCGATATTCTCTTCAATAACATTGGCAACTATTTCGGTGCTCAACTTGCCTTCTAAACCAATCTGTGAAAAACGCGCCGTTATTACATTTAACCGATCAATATCTTTGGCAAGTTCTTCTGTCATGGGATCATCTTTAAAAGGCTCCACCTCTTTAAAATAATCTCGAATGGCGAACAAAGACGATAAAGGCGTGCCCAATTGATGTGCAGTTTCTTTTGCCAAACCCACCCATACTTTACTTTGCTCTGCCCTACGACTATAACTAAAAGCTACATAACCTGCTAAAGCCAAAAATAGAATCGCCGATAACTGTATGTAAGGATAATAGCGCAACATGGTTAAAATGCTGGAATCCTTGTAATAGATGTAGTTTTTCATACCGTAAAACTCAATTACAATTGCACCGTGCTGCTCTTTCATCAGCTCAATTTCTGCCAGTAAAACTTTATTTATTTCCTTTTCAGTGTAATTTTTAGGAAAATCAATATTTTTTGAACTCAAAGGTTCACCCATATCATCGGCTAAGATTACAGGGATCGAGGAATTGGCGTTGATGATTTTTTCGGACAAAAAAGCCATATTCATATTTGGCTCCTGTGTGGCTGCCGTCTCTAATGCTTTGGCATACAAATCAATAAGTTTCTGTTCGCGTTCTACCAAACGTTTTGCTAAATAGTCGGTATACACCAAGGAGCCGGCTATAACCAAAATTCCCAATAAAACAATGACCAATTTAATGCGAAAGGTTAACTTATATATGTCCATAATATGATAAAAAGAACTTTATTTGTAACGATTATAAATTACACATTTTATTACAAGAATAGCCAAAGAATCGGCGTTTAGCCTTAAATTTACAATCCTTTGTGGAAACAAACGTATGATTTCGAATTTCAAATCCATTAGTTTAACATATAGAAAAGCACCGCTAGAAATACGCGAGCGTGTGGCCCTAAATGAAACCGAATGTAAAAGCCTTCTTGAAAAGATTAAGGATTTTACAGGAACGGCGGAATTGTTAATTCTATCTACGTGTAACCGTACCGAAATATACTATACTTCTAACGAAGATTTAAGCGACGCTATTATAAAGTTGCTAGGTGTAGAGAAAAATATCCCTGCATTAATCGACCAAAAATCATATTTCGAGATTTACAACGATCAAGCAGATGCAGTTTTGCACTTGTTTGAAGTTGGTATTGGCCTAGACTCTCAGGTTGTAGGCGATATGCAAATTGTAAATCAAGTTAAATACGCATACCAATGGAGCGCCGACCTAAATTTAGCAGGTCCATTTTTACACCGCTTACTACATACCATTTTCTTTACCAATAAACGTGTTGTTCAAGAAACAGCTTTCAGAGATGGTGCTGCGTCTGTATCCTATGCAACAGTTGAATTAGCAGAAGAATTATTAAGTACAACACCCGATGCCAACATCCTAATTGTAGGTTTAGGAGAAATTGGCGCAGATGTATGTCGCAATTTTAAATCGAATACATCTTTTAAAAATATAACGCTTACCAACCGTACACCTGTTAAGTCTGAGGCATTGGCATTGGAGTGTGGTATTGAACACGTACCCTTCGAGACATTGTGGGATGCAGTAAGCAAAGCTGACTTAGTCATCAGTTCTGTTGCAAAAGAACAACCGTTATTTTCAAAAGCTGAAATCGAAAAACTTTCGATCTTATCTCATAAATATTTCATTGACTTATCTGTCCCCCGCAGCGTAGATGCGAAAGCAGAAGAAGTACCTGGTGTTATTGTATACGATATTGACCACATTCAAAATCGTTCAAACGAAGCATTAGCAAATAGATTGAATGCAGTACCACATGTTCGTCAAATCATTTTTGATTCTATTGTTGAATTCAATCAATGGTCGAAAGAAATGGAAGTATCGCCTACCATCAACAAGCTTAAAAATGCACTCGAACAAATTCGCAAAGAAGAGTTGTCGCGTTTTGTAAAACAAATGAACGACGAAGAAGCGAAAAAAGTTGATGAGATAACAAAAAGCATCATGCAAAAAATCATTAAGTTGCCTGTACTTCAATTAAAGGCAGCATGTAAACGTGGCGAAGCAGAAACATTGATTGATGTATTGAATGACATGTTTAATTTGGATAAACAGCCTGAACAGCTACGTGATTAGGTCTGCGCGATTCATTATCGCATTTTTTATAAGCATTGCCTTTTCAATTTCCATACAGGCACAGACAGATTCCACTGTCTTTATCAATTCCCAAATCACCTCAAGTAAAGCCGCACGTACAATTGTTGTACAAAAGCAAATTGAATACATCCATTTCAATTCCGATTCCATTTTTCAAGTTGCGTTAAAAAACAAAAAACTATCAGCAGTATATTCCATCGTTTCCATCGTTGATACGGTTGTCGGCATCCCTCGGAAAAAGTCAGCGGTTGTTCATGCCAATAAAATCTGCATTCCATTCGACTACGATTCAATCTTACATGCAACCGGTGATGAATTTATTTGCAAAAAACATCTGGTAACAAAACGCAGTTATGCATGCACCTATGTTCTTGTACATGCACAAAATAATCAGTCAATAGATTATAAAGCCAAGTCCATTCAATATATTGACAACAATGTATATGTTATTCGTACAGCAAAACAACGTTTTTTTTACAACAGCAAAACACAAATCCTGTCGGCCGCATTCGACAGCTATACAGTATACGACAGCAGTTATTTCATCACACAAGCAGCATCAACCTATCAACTACTAGATCGTTCGGCCAATAGCATCACACCAACTGTATTTAAAACCATTCAAAAAACCAGCGACAGCAGTTATACGATTACGCCCTATCACACTTGGGATGTATATAAAAACACAGAACGTAATATCCATTTAACGCTGATATGCGATTCCATTACGACCGCTACAGAAGCCCGTCGATGGAATGTGTATCGCAACGATGCTATATATTATCGTAGAAATCTAGAAATCGCCCCTCCTGCTCCTACAGTATTCCAATTAAATAAAAATTACAGCGACAGCATTAATATCTGTAAACTAAAATACGATACACTTAAAACCATGCTGCGCTTTGATTCAGTTTATTATCAAAGCGATAATCTATTGATGTATAAAAAAGCAGGTGCTTATGGGTATTGCGACACCATTGGAAACGTAAAAATATCGCATCAATACGACACCATCACTGCTTGGCACAACAACGTTGCGGCGATACGCATGAAAAAAAAATGGGGCTATGTAAACAAGCGCGAACAAATGATTGTACAACCTTACTATACATATGCACTTCCTTTTTCAAATAATGCAGCGGCCGTATTTGATGGCAAACGTTGGATGTTTATTAACAAAGAAGGAAAAAATATCAACTCCATTACCTTCGATAGTATTAAACAAACCGTTAGTGGTAAATGGTATATCTACAACAAAGGTTTCATTGGCTTATGTGATATCGATGGCAGAGAATTAATACCGCCCATGTATACATTTTTGTTAGATAGCCATTCAGACATCTATGTATTTCAACACGAATCTCTATATGGTTTAATTGCACAAGATCGCAGCGTCTTATGCAAACCAACCTACGACTATTTCACGTACGACGTCATCAATCAATATTATTTATTCAGACGCCCTGCGCCACTTGAAATCCCTATCATTCGACATACTCAATACTAATGCAGCGTTTCCTATACATACTTTCAATTCTTTTTATTTCAATTGCCGTACATGGACAAACCACCACGTATCATGAAGGATTGGCGGTATACAGTGAAGTGAAAGATGGGAAAACATTATTTGGTTTTAAAAACAAAGCAGACAAAATCGTCATCGTTGCTCGATTCGATGCAATAGCAGAGTCTTTTCAATCTGGACAAGCAATTGTTATTGTGAATGGATTGTATGGAACTATCGACACCAAAGGAAAAACAATATTGTCGGCACTCTATAAAAAAATACTACCCATACAATATGATTTATACCCCGTACAACATAGTAATGGCTTGTGGGGATTCTTTAGCATCGAGGGAAAACAAAACATTCCATTTGCATACAATAATTTCAAATTTACCAATAAAGGCAAACAACTCTTTGTACAAAAAGAAGGTAAGTGGGGAATGATTACGCGAGAGAATGTAAATCTTGTTCCATTTGAATACCGAATGATTGAATCTGTTTCGAGCAAACAAGTACGCGGACAACTATTTAACTCCTGGGTTTTAATGTCCGCTTCGGGCAATCAAAAATCAAACTATACCTGCGATTCAGTGGCCTTTACAGCAGAACCTAAGCTACTCACCTACCGCATCAATGGCTGGGAAGGATTGTTGAACCTAGATGGTAGCGTTGCAGTAAAAAATACCTACGAAGAAATTGGTGACATTTACCACGACTTAATCGCAGCAAAAAAAGACTTATACTGGGGTGTGAAAAAGAGCAGCAAAAATGAATGGTTGATAGAGCCTACGTTTGATGTTATCGATATCGATTCGTTATTGATACGCACGGGTACAAGAACCGGTAAAAAAATTGAATGGAAATTATACACACATACAGGTCAGCTTTTTTATGCCGCGCCTATTTTAAGTTATCATACGTTTAAAAATAACATGCTTGCCATACAGGCAAGCAATGGCGCATGGGGTTTTCTAAATGAAAAAGGCGAACTTTCTGTAGCAGCTGTATACAGTAAGGTTGAGGATTTTTATTATGGATTGTGTCGCGTTGAAAAAAATGGCGAGCAATTGATCATTAATAAAAACGGTGATATTGTATTAAATCATCAGGATGTTTATTTGTATTCAATTGGTTTATTAAAATTGGACGCACACCAAGACAAAACCTATACCTACAATATCGACAGTCAGACAGAGCTGATTCCAATCAATGATCAATTTGTAAAAATAAAAAAGTCAGGCAAATATGGTTTGATCAATACCAACGGCGAAACCATCCTGCCAACCATTTATACATCGATTGAAATTGGCTCAAGCAAAACAACCTTTGCGGTTGAAAAAGACAAAGTCATAAAAGTATTGGAGCTTAGCAAACGCAGTTATTCAATCGATAAAAAAATAATTTCTGTACAAGGATTCTACAACGACTTTGCCATTATGACATACAACAATGGTCGTTATGGTTATATCGATAACATTGGAAAAATACGCGTTGCTCCGCAATACGAGCTAGCACGACCGTTTAACAACGAAGTAGCTATTGTTCGATTAAATGGTAAGTGGGGCATCATCGATAAAAATGAAAGTTTTGTAACGCAACCATATTACGACTCGATTAGCAACTTTACAAACAATGTGTGTATAGTGAGCGAAAAAGGGAAACATTATTTAATGGACAATACAGGAAAAATAGTAACTCCTGATGGTTATACCTCAATTACAAAAACGGTCGGCGGTAATTATCTTCTTGTGAAAAATAATTTAAAAGGAATTGCGAATGCACAAGGAAAAGAAATAATTGCTGTGCGCTATCAAAACATTGTTGAATTATCAGCTATGCTATTTCATGTAACCGAAAATGAGTTGCAAGGCGTAATTGATGCCAACCGAAAAATAGTTTTACATGTTAAATACCATGCAATAAAATACAATCCGCATACACAAGAATTTTTAACGGCGGAAGAAGGTATGCAACGTTTGTTGACGATTAAGTAGGAAGGCTTGATTAAACCGCAAAGAGCGCAAAGAAAATACAAGGGGCGTCTTTCTTACTTGGGGCGATGCCCCAAGCTCATCTCATAAAGGCTTACGGTTCACATCGAATACCCAGGCTGCAAGCCTGACATATTAAAACTTGGGGCAGCGCCTCAAGAAACTATCTTCGCCTACATTTTAAATTATTCTTTCATTTTTATTGAATATTTAAAACCTACACCCTCTTCTTAATTCTCAACATTAAATTTTCTGGGAATAAAGTAAATGCAAAACGTTCTTTTACATCTTCTGGTTTCACGGCAAAGCTTGGGTCGAAGTTTTTAGCAATCATCGACAAGGCCATTTTCATTTCGTGAAGTGCTAAATTTTTACCTGGACAGAATCTAGGCCCTGCGCCAAAAGTTCGGAAGGCATCAGTATTGTGGCGTTCCATCGTTGAGTCTGCCAACCAACGTTCTGGAATAAATGCTTCGGCATTCGAAAAGTGTGCATCGCTTGTTTGTGCCACTTTGCTTTGCATCATCACCGTTACACCTTTTTTAATTTTCAAGCCATTGACCACTTGGTCTTCCAAGGATTCTAAAAACAAGGTTGGCGTTACAGGTTTAATGCGTAACGTTTCCATAGCTATAGCTTCGGTATATTTTAACGTTGCCAAAGCATCAACATCCGTCAATATTGCATCACTACCCAATACAGTATCTACTTCGGCACGCAGCTTTGCAAACACATGTGGGTGTTGCGCTAAATAGTACAATGCCCAAGAGATGGAATTGGATGTTGTGTCTTCGCCAGCCAAAAGCATGATAAATACATTGCCATATATTTCGTGATCGGTGAACAAACCTGTTTTTTCTTTTTCGACCAACAAGGCCTGTAGAAAGTTTTGAGGTTTTTCTTTTAAGCTCGGGTTTGATTGGATTGCATTTTTAGCTTCTTGAATAAAACCAACAATGGTACCTTCCAGTGATTTCAAAGCCTTGTCTAAAGCCTTATCTTCTTTTGATTTCAGAATACGCCAAAACGGAATTGGACTCGTAATTCGTTTATTAATCATCGGGAAAATATGTTCGAGTTGCTTTTGTAGCACACTGTCTTCTTGTTGCAACGAATTTACATCGTAACCAAACGCAATACGGGTTGTCACATCAACGGTATAGTGCATCATTTCCTTTTGTATGTCAACAACCAAGTCAGTATTTAATCGAGCATTCCACCGCTGCATCAGTCGTGCTGTCACTTCGTGTATTACGGGAAAGAAGCCTTGCACATTACGTGCATTTAATGCCTCTGCGGTAATCTTGCGATGTTGCTTCCATTGCTCGCCTTCCACACTAAACACACCGTCGATGCCCATCTCCGACATTACTTCACCAATCTTTCCAAAGCGGCGAAATTTATCAGGCCTATTTTTATATAATTGAATATTAAAATCTGGGTCACTCGAAACAATGAATTTTTTACCCATTAAACTAATTTTAAAAATAGGACCACACTCCTTGTTCCATTTTTCCAATACCGTAGGTTTGTTGCCTGCTTTAAATTCGGGCAAATTTCCAACGAAGAACTTTCCTTTTGGTTGTGGCAAGTCGTCTATGGTACGGGTGCAGCCGGATGTTGGTACAACACGTTCCGAAACAAATTCCACATATACATTGTCGCCTTCCACAACAACCGGGTACGATGCCAACACCGTATGTGTTTTTATATCGTAACCATTTTTGCAGGCATAGGCTCTGTGATGTAAGGGGCAAACGATGGCATCGTTTTCAATAATGCCATTCGATAGTTTTGCGCCTTGATGCGGACAAATTCCTGTATATGCTTTTATTTCATTTTGAATACGAACAAAAATCAATACTTTATCTTCTATCTTCTTTTCAAAAATTACTCCTGTCTTTATTTCAGATGAAGTACAAACAAACTGTTTCATAAATTATGTTATTATCGAATTACGAATATACAAGAAAATGCCTTACCCGTTAACACGTATCTTATTTTCATTTCGCTGCGTATTCAGCAGCAATTCTACCAGATATCAATCCTGCAACAGTGCCAAGACCTGGCCAAGTATTATCACCTGCAAGCCAAAAATTTTCCACTCCTATATCTTGAGGAATGGCATTCAGGTAAAGAGTAAGATGTCTATCTGGTAGCCAAGCAATATAATCAATGTATTCACCTTGTGTAAGGTCTAAATTTATTTCTTTGAAAAAATTACCACCAACACCATGCTCTACAAAGTCTACAAGGGCTGTTGCGCCAACATCAAATGAAAATCCTTTTTTAGAAAAAAAACCAGCACAACCACCAATCTGTCCATGTGCTTCAAATACAACTGTATTAAATCCTTTTTTTTGAAGCCTTAACGCTGATGTAAATCCAGAAATTCCTCCTCCTATTATTGCTGTATCGTACTCTTCTATCATTTACGTTAAGCTAGATTGTTCAACCTTATTCGTATCACTCTATCTTTAAACAAACATCCCTTTTGAAAATCATTAACCTCAAATCGCATTAAAAACAACCAAAAATTTGCTCGTTTATAAATATGCGTCCTTTTAATAAAATAAGCAATTGACAGGAATAGAACATATCAACAAGCACACTTCATTCAAGCCTGGCACCAAAATAAAACACCATTCAAAGCCAAAAAAAGTATTAAATCCATGAAACCAATACATTTTACACAGATTTAATTGAATGTTAACACCGAAGTTTTTAAGTTATAAAAATAATAGTTAATATTGTTAACTATTTAAGAAGTTAACCAATTTCAATACACTTGATTTTACCCCCATTTTCATGAAAGAGTTTAGCGCAGACCACATGCCCATTGCTGTTTCACTGAACCGAATATCCAAACAGTTTCTAGGCGCCTTTTCTGCAACGCTCAATGCTATTGAGCTGGAGCGCTATTTCTATCCCCTATTATTGATACACGATCACAAAGGTCTATTATCCCAACAAGAGCTTGCCGAATTGCTATTTATTGATAAAGTCTACATTGTACGCATTGTTGATTTTTTATCAAAAAAGAAACTAATCAAGCGTACCACAAACCCCGAAGATCGAAGAAAGCATTTATTGGTAATGACCGAAAAGGGGAATGAACTCATTCCTGCCATTAAGAAAGGATTTAAAGAAATACATACAACATCGATTGCGAATATATCTGAAAAGGACTTAGTAGTATTTTCAAAATGCATAAAACAAATGCTTTTCAATTTATCTTCCATTCCTGCAGATAGTATTTCTGTTGAATATAAGTATAAAAAAACCACCTAATATGAATCCGTTAAAAGTCATAAGCAGCAGCACGTTGGCGCTAGTTGTTTCACTACTATTGAGTGCCTGTTCAAAATCAAAAGATGCAAAAACGAATACGGCTTCTGGTCCACCGCCAGCACCAACGGTTAACTCTTTTGTATTGGCACCAACCGAATTGCAAAGCAACGTTGACGCAACAGGCACCTTGCTTGCCAACGAAGAGGTAGAGCTGAAACCAGAAGTATCGGGGCGTATTATAAAAATTTATTTCCAAGAAGGAAGTACCGTTAGTAAAGGTCAGTTATTGGTAAAGATCAACGACAGTGACTTACAAGCGCAGTTAAAGAAAATGCAACTTACGGAACAATTGGCTGCACAAGACGAAGCACGTCAGCGCCAATTACTCGCCATCAAAGGAAATACACAAGAGGAGTATGATATTTCGTTAAATAAATTAAAATCAGCACAGGCAGATAAAGAATTACTACTTTCTCAACTGGAGAAAACAAGTATTCGTGCTCCATTTAGTGGCACCATTGGTTTGAAAAATATTAGTGAAGGTGCCTACGTTACGCCAGCAACCATTATTGCTTCGATTGACCAAACCAACCCAATAAAAATAGAATTTTCATTGCCAGAAAAATATTCGGGCTTAATTAAAACCGGTACGCAAATTCAATTCAGAGTAAACAATAAAGAGGCCGTATATAAAGCCGTTGTGTATGCGGTAGAACCAAAAATTGATATGGCTAGCCGTACCTTAAAAATACGCGCACGTGCCGAAAATATAAATGCCACTTTATTCCCTGGTACATTTGCAAGCATTTCTGTAACACTAGAAAAAATAAACAAAGCACTTGTCGTGCCCACAGAGGCGATCGTTCCCAATATCAATAAGCAAAATATTTTTGTTTATAAAAGTGGCTTTGCACGTTTAATCCCTGTAGAAACAGGCATTCGTACCGATTCTAAAATTCAAATTGTAAACGGATTGCAACATGGTGATACCATTATTACCTCGGGTATTTTGCAATTAAGAGATAGTATTAAAGTTGAATTAAAATAATTCATTCCAAAAATATATGAACATTGCATCATTAAGTATTAATAGACCCGTAATGGCAATGGTATTTTCCATTGTTATTATTTTATTTGGGTTCGTTGGGTTTTCGTATTTGGGTGTGCGTGACTTCCCAAGTGTAGATCCACCGGTAGTAACGGTTACGACCAACTACCCCGGTGCGAACGCAGATGTCATTGAATCTCAAATCACAGAACCCTTAGAAGAATCCATTAATGGCATTGCAGGCATTCGCTCACTTACTTCCGTAAGTAGTGATGGTCGTAGTACGATTACAGTTGAATTCAATTTAGATATTGATATGGAAGCTGCAGCAAATGATGTGCGTGACCGTGCATCTCGTGCTGTACGTGCTTTGCCACAAGATGCCGATCCGCCCATCGTAGCAAAAGCCGATGCCAATTCAGATCCCATCGTTGCCATTACGCTTCAGAGTACTTCCCGCTCAATGCTTGAAGTTTCGAAACTAGCCAACGACATTTTCAAGGAACGTTTGCAAACCATTCCGGGTGTAAGTGAAATTCGTATCTGGGGCGAAAAAAAGTATTCCATGAAGTTGTTGTTAGACCCACTAAAAATGGTGGCTTACAACGTTACTCCACTGGATGTGCGCGAAGTATTAAACAAAGAAAATCTGGAATTGCCTTCTGGAAGAATTGAAGGTTACGGTACCGAATTAACGATACGTACCGTTGGTCGTTTATATACCGAAGACGAATTCAACAATCTCATCATCCGTGAAAATGCTGGTACGGTTGTACGCTTGATGGATGTGGGCAAAGCAACCTTAGCGCCCGAAAATGAGCGTTCTATTTTGCGTGGAAATAATGGCATTCAAATGGTGGGTGTTGCCGTAACTCCGCAACCAGGATCAAATTACATTGCTATAGCAGATGAATTTTACAAACGTGTTGATCAAATCAAAAAACAATTACCCGAAGATATTCAGGTAGGTTATGCGATTGATACAACAAAATCGATTCGTAAATCAATCTCTGAAGTTGAAGAAACAATTTTCATTGCCTTTGGTTTAGTGGTATTGGTTATCTTTATCTTTTTAAGAGATTGGAGAACTACATTAATTCCCGTAATCGCAATTCCAGTATCGCTTGTTGGTGCATTCTTTATTATGTATGTAGCGGGCTTCTCCATCAACATTCTCACGTTGTTGGGTATTGTATTGGCCACCGGACTTGTTGTAGATGATGCCATTGTGGTATTGGAAAATATCTACAATAAGATTGAAGGCGGTATGGAACCGAAACAAGCGGGACACGAAGGTTCAAAAGAAATTATCTTCGCCGTTATATCAACAACAATAACGCTGACAGCGGTATTCCTTCCGATTATTTTCTTACAAGGATTAACGGGGCGCTTGTTCCGAGAATTTGGTGTAGTCGTTGCAGGTTCTGTTATCATCTCTGCTTTTGTATCGCTTACCTTAACACCCATGATGAGTTCGTATTTTCTTAAAAAGAAAAAAACGGAATCGAAATTTTTTCATGTAACAGAAAAGTTTTTTGTATGGATGACGGAATCCTACAAACGTTCGCTCGAAAAATTTATCAAAGTTCGTTGGATTGCTATCGCCGTAATGATTGCATGTTTTACACTTATTTTCATTATAGGAAAAACATTACCATCTGAACTAGCACCGATGGAAGACAAAGGTCGTTTTCAAATAATGGCTACCATGCCCGAAGGTACCTCCTTTGAAACGATGGATAAATATGTAGAGACCATGGTTGCTATTATGGATACCATTCCTGAAAAAGAATCGATTATTGCGGTAACATCGCCGGGCTTTGGCGCATCGGTTACAGTTAACAGTGGCTTTGTACGTGTAAGTTTGATGGATGCCGAATTTAGAGGTCGTTCGCAAAACGATATTGCAAATGAAATGGCAGGCATCATGAAAAAATACAACAGTGCCCGATCCTTTGTCATTCAAGAACCGACCATTGGTGGTGGTAGACAAAGTGGCTTACCGGTGCAGTTTGTCATCCAAGCACCCTCATTTGATGCATTGAAAAAAGCAATCCCAGCATTTATGGATAAAGCACAGGCAAGTAATGACTTTCAAGTTGTTGATTTGAATTTAAAATTCAATAAGCCAGAACTTCTCGTACAAATCAATCGTGAGCGTGCTAGAGCCTTGGGTGTAACTGTAAAAGATATTGCGGAGACGATTCAATTATTATATAGCGGACAACGGTTTGGTTATTTCATTAAAGACGGAAAACAGTATCAGGTAATTGGTCAGGCACAACGCGATAAACGCGACGAACCGATGGATTTGAAATCGGTCTATGTAAAAAATAACAAAGGTGAAATGATTCAATTAGACAACCTAATCACCCTGGGCGATCAAAGCAGTCCGCCGCAGTTGTACCGATACAACCGATATGTATCTGCTACGGTATCTGCCAACCCTGCTGCGGGTGTAACCTTGGGACAAGGCATCGACGAAATGAAAACAATTGCCGCAGAAACATTGCCAGAAGATTTCTCCTATTCGTTGGCCGGTGTATCCAAAGAGTTTTCTGAAAGTTCAAACAGCTTGTTGTTTGCATTTCTATTCGCGTTGATTTTGATTTACTTAATAATGTCAGCACAATTCGAAAGTTTTGTGGATCCATTAATCATCATGTTTACGGTACCACTTGCTATTACAGGAGCCGTATTGTCGTTATGGATGTTTGATTACACCATGAATATCTTCAGTCAGATTGGTATCATTGTATTGATTGGTATCGTAACCAAAAATGGTATTCTAATTGTAGAGTTTGCCAATCAACGTAAAGAGCATGGATTAAATAAACACGACGCAGCAATCGATGCGGCTGTGCAACGTTTAAGACCAATCCTTATGACAAGTTTGGCAACAGTCTTAGGTGCGTTACCAATTGCACTTGCATTGGGTGCTGCTTCTCAAAGTAGATCTCCTATGGGTGTAGCTATTGTGGGTGGTCTTATATTCTCTTTGGTTCTTACCTTATATGTTATTCCTGCATTGTATACATTCTTATCAAAAGGTAAAAAATAATTTATGTTACAACAATTTATACTTTCTATCCTTATACTGACCAGCATTACGCAGGCTGCGAATGCATCAGACACCCTAACACTTTCTCAGGTTATTGATGTGGCTTTAGAGAACAACTTTGCGGTTCAAATTGCAAGTACTCAAAAAGACATAGCCGCCAACAACAACACTGCTGGTAATGCTGGCATGTTGCCAATCGTAGAACTGTATGGTTCCAATACATCAAACGTACAAAACAGTTTCTTCGAATCGTTTACTGCTGCACCAAGGTCTGCAAACAACGCACACTCAAATGTTGTAAATGCAAATGCTATGGCCGATTGGACCATCTTTGATGGCATGAAAATGTTTGCTACAAAAAGCGGTTTGGAGCTCATGGAAAAAATGGGCGAATACGAATACCGTTCGATGATTGAAACAACAATTATTGATTTGGTAAATGCATATAACATATTGGTGCTGCGTCAGCACTATTATGAAAATTTATATGAAGCGTATCAAATTTCAAACGAACGCAATATCTTAAATTCTAAAAAAATAAGTATTGGTACAGGATCAACCGTTATGTTGATGCAATCTATAATTGATATGAATGCAGACAGTGTAAACATGATCATGCAACACAAACTGATTGAGCAAGGCAAAGCAGATCTAAATTTTCTGATGGGTCGCGACCCCGCTACTCCAATTGAAGTAACAAGCAGTGCACTCCTAAACGAATTAAATAGTTATGAATCGTTGATGGATAAAATCTACGGACAAAATAATGAATTATTAAATGCTCGGTTGAATGTAGAACTGGCGCATCAAAATTTATTGGTTGTGCGTTCGGAACGTTTGCCCAAACTAAACATCTTTGGTGGCTATTCTTATATGAAGGGAACGTATGATATTGGCAATGCGAAGTCTATACAAAATTACGGACCAACCTATGGTGCCATTGTTACCATGCGTGTATTCAACGGTTTCAACACAAACCTAAAAATGCAAAATGCGCATTTCAATCAAGACATTGCAGCCAATCAATACAACCAAAAAGAATTAGAAATTAAAAGTCAGTTGTCTAAAATGTATTCGGAATACAAATACAGCAAACAGATTTATGATATCGAAAAACAAAACATTGAAATTGCGCAGCAAAATTTAACGCTTGCTTTCGAACGTTATAAGCTCGGCGTATTGAATGATATTGATTTCAGAAACATCCAATTTAAAGTAGTGAATGCCCAGTATAGTTTTTATGTGGCAGAATTTAATGTACGCAGCGCCGAAGTTGAGTTATTGAAAGTAGCTGGAGAATTGATTAAGGTATATCAAAAATAAGACCTCCCTTTTGATCGTGTTTGTTTAAGTTCAAAGTCCCTTGATGAGTTGCATATCGAGGGGCTTTTTTTGAAAATCATTTCCTATACGTAGTCCGCTGACATTGTTAACAAACGAAACCTGCGAGGTGTGCCCTTTTCTCACCTACTTACGAAAAGGTGACTTCGGATGATTGATAAAAATGCGTACCGTTGTCATATCAGCTAAATCATCAATATTAAACATAATGATATTTCCATATTCTTTCGTAGTCGTTTCACTTGCCTTATAATACACTGCCGGATGATTGATATCTTTTAGATACAGTGAATCATTCAAATACACTTTCTTAAAATGTTTTTTTATATATCCTTGTTGTCCAATTTCATCTAACTCCTCCGAATCGATTTCATCACCAAAATCCGTTAGTAGATTATTTCCACTAAATTCTACAGACTTGTCGGAATAATAATGAATAAACTCATATGCCAGAAGTTGTTTTTCCAATTCAACATCCATAGAATCATTTTGAGAAGTGCCAAAGTCATAATTTCCAAACATTCCAGGAATCATGCTTACAGCAGGTGTCGGCGGAAACTGCCATTCCCAAACGGATATTGCGGCAATTTCTTTCCATTGATTATTTTCAATGGTGTATATATGCGCAGTATTTAGATTAGACCAATCTGCTATTTGTTTAAGCACCAAAATTTCATCTTTGCCGTCTACATTCAGATCACCACAATTTTCAATGTAATGAAATCCTAACTGACCACCTTTGAGTTTAAGATCTACATCCTTCCATTCCAAAAACGACTCCCAACCCAAATAACCACTTAAAAAAACAAGGTCTCCGTAATCAAACTCTGCATCGGGATAGGAATAATATTTGGGGACTTCTTTTTGAAAGTTTGAATCTGTATATCGTTCAAAAAGTGTATCTATAACATGGTCGCCATTAAAATCACCTGTTACTACAAAACGATAGCCTAAAACAGGTATGGCATTTTTTAAAAGTGAGTCTACTTGATAGTTGAGCGAATCATCAGCTGTCATTAATTTTACGGGGGCAACTTTTACTTCTTCTACGTTATGCTGCAGAACAACATAGATTCCAACAAGCAAAACTACAATAATGATAAGACCACCGATTCGTTTCATACAGTATTCCTCTATTGTCCCGAAGCTTTTACTTTCTGATCGACGTAGGTAATCAATTCGGCATTTTCGCTTTCTTTGGCCGCCGACAATACCGTGTTTCCCTTGCCATCTGAATCTTTTACATTGGCACCATTTTCAACTAATAATTTAACCACGGCCAAGTCGCCACTTAATGCAGCATACATGATGGCCGTTGTGTTAAATCCATCCTTCCAATGCACATTCGCTTTTTTAGACAACAGCAATTTTGTTATTTGAATGTTCGTGTGATCCACCGCTGCAATCAACATACTTACTTTAAGAGTGGCCGACAGTTCTTTTATGTAATTGACATCTGCACCTGCCAATACAAGTTTCTCAACAGTTGCCACATCTGATTTCAGAATTGCTTCATACAATTGTTGATTTTTATCTTGGGCCATTGTCGAAAATAAAACTCCCAAAGAGAAAATTATGCAGCTAAACAATTTCATACGCTCGTAGATTTAAGTTTTTAAAAACAGCTGATTGCTTTTAGTAAAATAAACGGAAGTGTGTTTATTTTGATATGAATATACGAATTGTTTTCAACATACAATATTGGGCTGAGGTTAAAAAACACCCTTCGGTTTTTTTTGTCTGATGAAATTGAGAATTATCATTTTAATATAAATTAAACATGCTAAACTTCTACGAAAGAGTGGTAAGCATCGATATCGTCTAATCACGCACCCTGCCCTATGTCACAAAGAACAAGGCGCGGACGGGATTAACATCAACAACCATCCTCCTCCACCAGCTTTCCTTTCTGGTCAATTTGAAATGTCTTCCCTTTTAATACAACGACTGCTGAGTACCCATCAAACGGACTGGCGCTGTCGTATATGGCAGGGATTACTTCTTTTCCTTTATCGTTTACAAAGCCATATTTATTATTGCGCTTTACTAAGACCAATCCAAAAGCGTAGGTATCAATTTCATCGTATTTAACTGGAATAATAATATTCCCATAACTATTGATCATGCCAACTTTTCCTTTTTTAGAAACTTTGGCCAAACCATTTT